>NZ_MPRL01000111.1:0-5734 GCF_002020875.1 Solemya pervernicosa gill symbiont
TTCTTCGTCGTTCGCTCGCGCTCTCAACTACGAATATGCAGACGGCGTCGACTATCGCGGACTAACCGCCTTCGCTTCGCTATCCATAGCGGTCAGCGGAAGAGTAGTGGTGGTGCGCCATCATCTTCGGCCGCCTGATTGATTGTCTCAACTGCGGCTTCAGCCTTCTCTACGTTGTCGAGGAAGGGGAGGTTATGCTGTTTGAACTCCACATCCTCGAACTGAGTGAGCAGGCTGTGTGCCAGCGTCTCGGCGGTGATGCCGGTACGGTCGGAGAGAAAAAAGACAGAACGTTTCATCGGTGATTCCATAGCGATCGATTATAAAAGAAACCCCCGATCAGTTGTTTCTCTGCAGTCATGCGTAGAAAGTGACTCATACCATTATGAACAGAGTTGATCGGAGGTTTAAAAAATGTGGTGCGTCCCTGCACCCGTTTCCAGCCAGGAACTGTTATTAACTGGGTCGCTGCCCCGCCAGGTGTAACCAGGTATCGACCACGGTATCGGGGTTAAGTGAAATGCTGCTAATACCCTGCTCAAGTAACCAGTTGGCAAGGTCGGGGAAGTCCGACGGTCCCTGACCGCAGATACCCACATACTTGCCCTCTTCATGACACGCCTTGATCGCCATCGAGATCATCTCCTTGACCGCAGGATCACGCTCGTCAAAGTATTGTGCGATCAGTCCAGAGTCTCGATCGAGTCCCAGGGTGAGCTGGGTCATGTCGTTGGAGCCGATCGAGAAGCCGTCGAAGTGCTCGAGGAACTGCTTCGCCAGAATGGCATTGGAGGGCAGCTCACACATCATGATCACGCGAAGTCCGTTCTCACCTCGCTTAAGGCCGTTCTCCTCAAGTTGAGCGATAACCTGCTCCGCCTGACCGAGGGTGCGGACGAAGGGGATCATCATCTCAACGTTGGTCAGACCCATCTCGTCACGGACCTTCTTGAAGGCGCGACACTCGAGGTCGAAACAGGCGCGGAAATCATCGGCGAGGTAGCGTGCTGCACCGCGGTAGCCAATCATTGGATTCTCTTCATCGGGTTCGTAGCGATCACCGGCAAGCAGGTTGGCGTACTCGTTCGACTTGAAGTCGGACATGCGCACGATCACCGGCTCAGGGGCGAAGGTGGCGGCTAGCGTGCTGATACCCTCGACGAGCTTCTCGACGTAGAAGTCGACCGGCGAGGCGTAACCCGCAGTCAGTCGCTGACCGCCATGGATAGCGAAGCGAAGGCGGTTAGTCAGCGATAGTCGACGCCGTCTGCATATTCGTAGTTGAGAGCGCGAGCGAACGACGAAGAAGTCCGCAAAAATAGCGACTCCCCGATCGGCGATCTTCTCCTGTAGCTCTGCAGGCAGCTGATCGAATTCGAGCAGCGCCTTCGGGTGTACACCGATCATGGTGTTGATGATGAACTCAAGACGCGCCAGGCCAACACCGCCGTTGGGGATCGATGCGAAGTCAAAAGCGCGACCGGGATTGCCAACGTTCATCATGATCTTGGTTGCCAGTTCAGGCACCTCTCCGGTGTCTGTCTGCTTTAGCTCGAAGTCGAGCTTGTTGGCGTAGACCAGACCGGTATCGCCCTCGGCACAGGAGACGGTCACCTCATCGCCATCCTTCACTCGGGAGGTGGCATCGCCACAACCGACCACGGCGGGAATGCCGAGCTCACGGGCAATGATCGCCGCGTGGCAGGTACGACCGCCGCGATTGGTAACGATCGCCGAGGCGCGTTTCATGATCGGTTCCCAATCGGGATCGGTCATGTCGGTCACCAGTACATCACCGGGCTCTACACGATCCATCTCGTTGATGTCGTTGAGAACACGCACGACACCGGCACCGATACGGTTGCCGATCGCACGACCCTCAATCAATACCTCGCCATCCTGCTGTAGAGAAAAGCGCTCAATCTGCTGGCCGCTGTTCTGGCTCTCTACCGTTTCAGGACGTGCCTGTACGATGTAGAGCTTGCCGTCACCACCATCAAGTGCCCATTCGATGTCCATCGGACGGGCGTAGTGTTTCTCGATAATCATCGCCTGACGCGCCAGCTCCTCGACCTGTTCGTCGCTGATGCTGAACTGACGGCGCTCTGCCTTCTCGGTATCGATGGTCTGCACGCTACGACCGTGTCCGGTCTCGTCGCTGTAGGTCATCTTCAGCGCCTTGGTACCGATATTTCGACGCACGATGGCAGGGCGAGCAGCGGCGAGTGTTGGTTTGTGAACATAGAATTCATCGGGATTAACCGCACCCTGTACCACCGTCTCACCGAGACCGTAGGCGCTGGTGATGAATACCACATCGCGGAAGCCAGACTCGGTATCGAGGGTGAACATCACGCCGGCAGAGCCGATATCGGAGCGCACCATCTTCTGTATGCCAGCGGAGAGGGCGACGTGGCTGTGCTCAAAACCCTGATGCACGCGGTAGGCAATGGCACGATCGTTATAGAGTGAAGCGAAGACGTGTTTGACGGCGGTCATGACCGCGTCGATACCGCGTACATTGAGGAAGGTCTCCTGCTGTCCGGCGAAGGAGGCATCGGGGAGATCCTCGGCGGTGGCTGAGGAGCGAACCGCCACGGCAAAGTCACCACCCTGTCCTTCACACATCTTCTCGTAGGCGCCGATGACCGCTGCCTCAAGGTGTTCGGTGAAGGGGGTCTCGATCACCCACTGTCGGATGGTTGCACCGGCGTCGGCCAGTGCCTTCACATCATCGGTATCGAGACGGGAGAGTAGGCCGTTGATACGCTCTGCCAGCTGTCCCTGATGTAGGAAATCTCGAAATGCAGAAGCGGTGGTGGCAAAGCCACCCGGCACACTGACGCCTGCAGCAGACAAGCCGCTAATCATCTCTCCCAGAGATGCGTTCTTGCCGCCAACCCGCTCAACGTCATCCATGCCGAGAGACTCAAACCAGATAATTTGCTCGTCCACACTACACCCCTCATTACTCGTATTTACTACTGTGACCGTTCACCTGTTGGTGTAACGGAACTGGTTAATAAAATCTGCGCAGTCTCTGCCGCACTTAACTATTAAATCGCTGCAACGAGGCGCTACTTTGCCTTCTTGCACGATCCTCCCTTGCTACACATACAGCTCTTGCCACAACCACCGCCCTCTTCACGGAAGGCGCCAAACTCTGGGTGGCGGCGTGTAAACTCGCGCGCGATAAACTGCACCAATAGCCAGCCGATCATCAGTGTGAAGGTGGCACCCATTGCAATCAGATAGTCATTCATTTCAGTGTCCCCCCAGACCGGCAAACCCCATAAAGGCGAGTGAGAGCAGACCGGCGAGCATCAGACTCATCGCCGCACCCTGACTTACACTCGGTACATCAGAGAGTTCGATTTTTTCGCGCAACCCCGCCATCAGCATGATCGCCAGAATGAATCCGCCTCCAGCACCGGCGCTGTAAGCGAGTGACTGGGTGAAGGTGTAATCCTTAAAGGTCTGGAATAGCGCCAGACCGAGGATCGCGCAGTTGGTAGTGATCAGCGGCAGAAAGATGCCGAGCGCACGGAACAGAGTCGGACTGAATTTCTTCATCGTCATCTCCACCAGCTGTACCGCCGAGGCGATCACCGCGATGTAGCAGATCAGCCGCAGGAACTCGATGTTGAATTCGGCCAGCAGCCAGTTGATCACAAAGGCGCAGATTGAGCTGATCATCATCACAAAGGCGGTGGCGAGCCCCATCTACCAGGCGGTCTTTAACTTGCCCGAGACGCCGAGGAAGGGGCAGATACCGAGAAACAGGGCCAGCACGAAGTTGTTGATCAACAGTGCGTTGAGAAAGATAAAACTGTGAGACTGCATCATGAGCCA
This sequence comes from Solemya pervernicosa gill symbiont, assembly GCF_002020875.1. Classification (NCBI taxonomy): domain Bacteria; kingdom Pseudomonadati; phylum Pseudomonadota; class Gammaproteobacteria; species Solemya pervernicosa gill symbiont. Next base: position 3,853 of record NZ_MPRL01000111.1, read on the forward strand.
CTCTCCACGGCAGCGTTATCAAGCTGCTTCTGTTCGCGCCGCTCTTTCAACCAGTTAAAGAGTAGCAGCCAGGCGCCGAGTACAAAGAAGCCACCGGGTGGCAGGATCATTACCACCCAGGGTTCAAAACCGTTACCAAAGATCTGCACGCCGAGCAGGGTGCCGGCACCGAGCAGTTCACGCACCGAGCCGAGGCAGAGCAGGGCGATGGTAAAACCGGCTCCCTGGCCGAGGCCGTTGATCAATGACTTCACCGGCCCGTTACGAAAGGCGTAGACCTCAGCGCGACCAAGGATCATGCAGTTGGCGACGATCAGCTGAATGAAGGCGCCGAGCTGGTTGTAGAGCTCGAGGCTGATCGCCTGGATCACGTAGTCGACGATGGTGACGAAGGTGGCGATGATTACAATGTAGGTGGCGATACGCACCTGCTTGGGAATGTGGTTACGCAGTAGTGAAACCAGCAGCCCCGAGGCGAGCAGGACGAAGGTGGTTGCCAGTCCCATCGCCAGCGCGTTGATCACCGAGTTGGTCACCGCCAGCACCGGGCACATGCCAAGCAGCATCACAAAGACCGGATTCTCCTTCCAGACGCCGCTGGTGAAGGTGTCGAGTGTGATCTCATTGTTGGCCTTGATACTCATGGCTCTCTCCTCCCGGAGATGGTCGGCCACTGAATATGCAGCTGTGGCAATAGTCGCTGGGCGCTGTGATCGAGTGCCTTGCCGATGGCGACCGAGGAGACAGTGGCACCGGAGATCGCATCGATCTGCCACGGCTCGCTCTTGGTGCCGTGTTTGACGGTGGTGATCGGATTGGCCAGTGCCGTGGCGGTACTGTTGAGGCGCGCTTCAAGCGCATTGAAGTTGGCGACAAAATCGGCGTCTTTGAAGATCTTGTCACCCAGTCCGGGGGTCTCAGCACTCTTCAATATCTTGATGCCTGTGATGCACTCACAGGCGGGGTCGTAACCGAACAGCATCTGGATTACATCGGCATACCCCTGTGCCGCCGCCTCGGCAGCGATACCCTTGAGTTTGCCCTCGGCGTCAAAGCCGGCGTAGATCATCACCCCGTCACCCTCTCCCGCAATCAACTGTGATTCGCTGAGGTGGAAATCTTTGCGGCTCACCGCACCGGGCAGCACCTGGAATATCGCCTGTTCAATCGCACGACGTTTGTTCTCGGCAATCATCGGTGCGGTCCACTGGTAGACCAGTACCACCAGGAAACCGGAAATCATCGCGATGCCGCCGAGGGTGCGGATCATCTTGCCGCCGGAGTCGGTCTGTTGTTCAACGATAGCCTGATCGCCATTCATGACCGAGCCTCCCGTTTTTTATCGCCGTAGATGCGCGGCTGGGTGAAGCTCTCGATTAGCGGTGCAGCGGCGTTGCCGAGCAGGATCGCGTACATCACCCCCTCAGGTAGACCACCGAAGATACGGATGATGATCGTGAGAAAACCGATCAGCAGGCCGTAGAGAATGACACCCCAGGGGGTGACCGGTGAGGCGACCATATCGCTCGCCATGAACATCGCGCCGAGCATCAGCCCACCAGAGAAGAGCATGAACAGCGGGTCGGGGTAGACCTCGCTATTTAGCAGGAATAAAAAGCCGGCAGTCAGGGAGGCACCTAGCAGTACCGACGCCGGAATACGCCAGTCCATCATGCCTCGCATGATGAGATAGACGCCGCAGAAAATTATCAGCAGAGCTGATGTTTCTCCGCTAGAACCGGCAACCATGCCGGTGAAAAGATCAAACGTATCGGTCGCCACACCTTCGCTGACCGCCATGGATAGCGAAGCGAAGGCGGTTAGTCCGCGATAGTCGACGCCGTCTGCCTATTCGTAGTTGAGAGCGAGAGCGAACGACGAA
>NZ_MPRL01000112.1:0-4450 GCF_002020875.1 Solemya pervernicosa gill symbiont
GGGGCGCCGTAGGCATAAACGGTCGCGTTAAGTATTTGCCGCTTGCTTGGGCTTGGATGCCCAAAACAAGCTTCCGCAAAAATAGCGACTCCCCGAAAACAAACTCTCGCAAAAATAGCGACTCCCCTACAATCTCGACAAAGGTCGGATACGAATATTCTCTATTTGCCACGATCGACGTAATCTCGCCGAGTACGAAGGGCACATGGAGGTTGATGAGCCTTTGCTAGAAGAGCTTATTTTAAATGCAAAAGAGCTATTGGGCTTGGTAAGAAGACTGAAGATATAAATAATCCATGAACGATGATTTTCAAGAGATTGCACGCAAGGCGTGCAACGCCGACAAGATTTTCCATATCGAAGATATCCAGTCGCTCTGGAGCGGCTACGGGATGATTGCACGTTACGGACTGCACGGTGGCGAACATGAAACGGTGGTGATCAAACACGTGAAACTGCCGGGCAAGAAAGATCATCCGCGTGGCTGGAATAGCGACCGCTCGCACAAGCGTAAGGTGCGCTCCTACCACGTGGAGAGTAGCTGGTACCGCAAGTGGAGCGAGCGGTGTGATGAGAGCTGCCGAGTGCCGCGCTGCTATGCGCTGAAGGAGGGCAAGGATGAGTTCCTGATGGTCTTTGAGGATCTCGATGCCAGCGGTTTTCCCCGCCGATTCGATTCGGTCTCGATGAGCGAAATGGTGGTCTGTCTGCGTTGGTTGGCAAACTTTCACGCTACCTATATGGGGGAGACGCCCGACCAGCTGTGGAAGGTGGGTACCTACTGGCACCTCGATACCCGCCCCGATGAGTTGGCGGTGTTGAAGGATGCACCGTTGAAGGCGGCGGCGGGTGTGATCGATCGGCGGCTGCGAAAGAGCCGTTTTCAGACCCTTGTGCATGGCGATGCCAAGCTGGCCAACTTCTGCTTCTCACACGATGGGCAGGCGGTGGCCGCGGTCGACTTTCAGTATGTCGGTGGTGGCTGTGGCATGAAGGATGTCGCCTATTTTATCGGTAGTTGTCTGCGTGAAAGTGAGTGTGAACGGCATGAGGGCAGACTGCTCGAGACCTACTTCAAAGAGCTTGAAGCGGCGCTGAGTGATCGAAGCAGTGATATCGATTTTGCTGCGTTGGAGCAGGAGTGGCGTGCTCTCTATCACCTCGCCTGGACCGATTTTCACCGCTTTGTGAAGGGGTGGAGCCCTGGCCACTGGAAGATTCACGGCTATAGCGAACGGATCGCCCATGAGGTGGTGGCGCAGTTGAACGGGGCAACGGCATAACGATGCAGCTCAGTGCAGACGATCTCAGCTATCTATCGCAATGTGCGATCAGAGCCGCGACCGAGGCGGGAGCACTGATCGCGAGTCGTAGCACGGAGTCGGTTGCGGTAGAGCATAAGGCGGGGGGCGATACACTCGCCTCGCAGGTGGTGACCGAGGTTGATCTGCTTAGCGATGCTGCGATTATAAAAATGCTCAAACCGACCTGTGATCGCTATCAACTCGCCATGCTGACCGAGGAGAGCATTGATGATAGTGCGCGGTTGAAGCAGGACCACTTCTGGTGTGTCGATCCGCTCGACGGCACACTCTCCTTTATCGAGTCGCTGCCCGGTTATGCCGTCTCGATTGCGCTGGTATCGCGTGCCGGGGAGCCACTGATTGGCGTGGTCTACGATCCGGTTACAGCGACGCTCTACTCTGCTGTGAAGGGGCAGGGGGTAGAGCGTAACGGTGAGCCGTGGTGCCACGTACCCTCTGGCGATACCCCGCTGTTAACGCTGATCAGTGACCGCACTCTGGAGTCACGCAGTGACTTCCCGCAGCTACTGCAGCGTATTGAGACGATGGCGACGCAGCTCGGCTTCTCTGGGGTAACGACGTTACACAATGGTGGAGCGGTGATGAGTGCCTGTTGGGGGCTTGAGCATGGCCCAGGGTGTTACTTCAAACTGCCGAAAACGGAGCCGGGTGGCGGAAGCCTGTGGGACTTTGCCGCTACGGCTGCACTGTTTAATGAGATGGGAGCAGTTGCCAGCGATTTTTATGGTCAGCCACTGGAGCTGAATCGTGCGGAGTCGACCTTCATGAATCATCGTGGTGTGATCTTTGCGACGGAGCAGCGAGTGGCAACTGAACTTATGTCACAGCTACAACCGTTTTTTTCCAATTACACCCCTGAAATAAGTTAAAGAGATATTTTCTGATGCCTCACCTGATTGTCGAATATGCCAGTGATGCGCTAACCGCTGAGCAGATCGAGTCATTACTCAACGTTGTTCACACAGCCGCTGCTGCGACAGCGCTGTTTGATCAGAGCCATATCCGCGTGCGGGCAATTCCGGTTGAACACTATCTTGTTGGTGGAGAACGCAAACCGTTTCTCCATGTTCGGTGCCATATTCACGCTGGCCGTACCCCTGAGCAGAAAGGGCTGCTGAGTGAAACCGTGTTGGTGGCCGTTCGTGATGAGGGGCTACCTGTGGCCGTTGTCACTGTTGAAGTGGTTGATATGGATCGCTCCAGCTACGCTAAGCATTCGCATTGATTGGCAATTTGATCTTGCCCCCTAATAATATTGAATCAATATTCTCAACGACTAAAGACAGCCGATATTTACAGATGAAAAAATCAACCATCTCGATTGGATTGAGTAATCCAAAAAGCCCGGAGAACGTCGGTTCGGTGATGCGTGCGGCCGGTAATTTTCGTGTCGATTCGGTTTTTTATACAGGTGACCGCTACCCTCGTGCCGTGGCACTCAATCCCGATATCCCAAAGATGAGTCGTAGTGTGAGTGAGGATGTACCGCTCGTGGGCGTTGAATCGCTGCTTGATGAGGTGGTCGATGGAATGCAGGTTGTCTGTGTTGAATTTGCGGAGAACGCGACACCGTTGACCGAGTTTCAACACCCAGAGAGTGCCTTCTATCTGTTTGGCCCAGAAGATGGCACGCTCAGTCAATCGATCATCGACCGGGCCGATGCGGTGGTCTATATACCGACCGTGGGCTGCATGAATCTGGCTGCGACGGTCAATGTGCTGCTCTACGACCGGATGGTGAAATCGTCTGAGAACCATGCGAGTGAATCGCTGATTCGTGAAAGTCGTGATAGAAATAACAACATAAAGGTTAGGGGGCTTCGCAAGAATTGATGGTGTCGTATTGCATGCGAGTCTATCTGATTCGACAAGCGTCGTCTTGCGACTCTGTTACTATCTGATCGCTGTTAATCCGCGTCTGAAACCGTTAGCTATTTGAAGAGAATTTATGAGTTCTGAAATGAGTGATGTTGAAGAGCGCCTTGCACAGGCCAAGGCACTGCTAGAGGGCGGTAGCAACGAAGAGGGGCGTCTGATGCTGCTTGAACTGCTGAAGGACGAGCCCAATAACGCCGCTGCCTTGTTGATGCTGGGTGGTGTCTACTTCTATGAAGAGAAGTTCGCCGAGGCGGAGATGGTCTATGAGCGGCTGGTGAAGATGGAGCCGGGTTCGGGCATGATTTCGATCGCGCTATTTAACGCGTTGATGAAGCAGGGGCGTTATGAGGAGGCGGTGGGGGAGATTCGCCGCTTCATTTCGGTGGCCGATAAGGTACAGGAGCGAGAGACCTTCGAGAAGTATGCAGAGATCAGTCAGGCAATTGCCGAGAGTGGGGCTGCGCCTGGAGAGTAAAATCAAGTTCTGTGAACAACTGATTAAAAGGGAAGGGCTGTCGAAGATGACAGCCCTTTTTTATTATTGATTTGTACGATTAAGCCGCCTGAACAATCGCGGTCGCCTCGGAGACCTCAAGCAGCTCTCCTGACTTACAGTCGTAGATGAAACCGTAAATCGGAATGTCGTGTGGAACCATTGGGTTGTTACGAATCCGTTCCACATCTTCGATCACGCTCTCTCTAGGGTCGTTGATGGTCAGCCAGTTGATGAATTTTCCGGCCGTCGTTCCACCGCCGACGTAGCTGTCGTGCCAACCGGTCTCATCGACCGTTGAGGTCTTCAGGCTACCGACAAGCAGATCGCCCATGATCTCTGAGGTGAAGGTCTGCATGCCGCAGTCGGTATGGTGAATCACAAACCACTCACGCGTTCCGAGCAGCTTGTAGGAGATCACCAGCGAGCGAATCGCATCGTCGCTCGCACGTCCACCGGCGTTGCGGATCACGTGGGCATCACCCTCGGCCAGACCGGCATACCTGGCAGGATCGAGACGCGCATCCATACAGGTTAGAATCGCAAAGTGCCGTCCTGGGGGCATCGGCAGCTCGCCCTTGTCACCAAAATCTGCGACATATTCAGCATTCGCGGTCATTACTTCTTTGAATTGTTTGCTCATGATCAACCTCCTTCGCTGACCGCCATGGATAGCGAAGCGAAGGCGGTTAGTCCGCGATAGTCGACGCCGTCTGCCTATTCGTAGTTGAGAGCGCGAGCGAACGACGGAGAA
>NZ_MPRL01000113.1:0-5857 GCF_002020875.1 Solemya pervernicosa gill symbiont
TCTTAATAAAGATTTAAAGCCCATTGTCCATTATAATCCTCTGTTTATGCCAATATCGCCTGATATCTCGCGCAGAGCTAGAGGTGCATTCGACCTGGCAACAATAAACTATATAACTGCGATGCCTCATCTCAACGAAGGTGATTATGGTTTTTGGGAGAAGGTTCATAAGCCGATTAACGATCCTAACCCTGCACTTAGCCTATATCGCCAGCATGGAGGTTATGGTGTGCCTGGTGCGATATATGGATACAAAGGAAAGCTAGATGGATTAGTTTATCCGATGGAAGAGTGTGATTATCGCCTAAGGACTTACCATAATATGCGGTCCGCAATCATTAGTGACGACAATAAATCATCTTGGTGTCTGATAAAAGAGTTCACTATGCCATCAGATGGATTTCCAAGTCAGAATCTGCTTACTGACTTGGAGTACAGTGACGCGATATACGGCAAGATTGGAAAGTTAAGTAGAGGGTATAGTGGTGGACCAGGGTTAATGCTGGCATCGCCTGATGATCCAACATCAAAACATGTATATATTGGTCCGGCATCAAGCCAAACTATGATGGCCAAGGAGATAGATGCACCTGAAGATCCAGTTGCTTATGGAGGTCTATCTAACATCATGAGAAATATCGGGTCCGTAGTCTTTCCGGCGGGTGGCTCGAACGATCTTCTCCCAGTCTCGATTGGAATGCCACCACTAACACTAACCAATGAAGCCTTTACCACCGCCGTTACTGCACAGAAGAAGATGATTAAAGTCACAATATACTACTTCTTCGGAAACCCCTTGCTCTTCGACGACCAAGACAATATGCCTCGATTTCTACCGTATAGTAGATATAAAGGGATTTATAAGGCCAATGCTCATCCGATAGAAGCTCCTCCAACTTTGCCTGCAGTAGGTCGACATGGGGGTGAATTACGCCGGAAGAAGTAGTTATTGCCTCGCATCCGGTACAGGCTGACCAAGATCATGCGTCATGGAGAACGGAGTGATGGCGGTTAGTCCTTATATCCCTCGCTATCCATGGCGGTCAGCGTAGGAGGCCGCCTTAAATAGAGGGATGTTGGATAGCTTCATGGGAGGTGAGTTTGTTATTCAAGGATATGTTGGCCGAGACATCTACGGGAGTGCTCCACTTAGCCCACACCTTTATGTTTATAATCCACGCCTTATCCAGGACAATCTTCCATCAAGATTCAACTCGATGGATCATCCTGGTGAGGGGTGGCAGCAGATGAAGGCATTAATGTCTGTTCATTCAGTTGGGATAATGCGAACAACATTCTCAGCGATTAATACTGATAAGTCTTCAAGAAAAAACGCAGCGCCGGTGCAGGTGGAATGATACCGTTTGAAGGCATGCAAAGTGTTGCGCCTGATAACGACAATCGCTGACCGCCATGGAGAGCGTGAGCGAACGACGGAGAAGATGCAGCAGCGGCTTTATGTCGGCGTAGAGTCAGTGAGGGAGTTGTGTAGAGCCGCGAAGAGGTGATTACGCACCGCAAAAATAGTGACTCCCCGGATACTCTGATATGGTAGCTGTTCACGCTCGCCGTGAGATTCTTTCTCGGGGTGCTGAATCGAGCAGTGGGCTAGGATGGTGCGGTCTTCGGAAAAGTCCGAATCGCTGATGTGCTGAAGCCTAACAGAAGGGTTTGGGGAAAAGCGAGAGAGTTAGTCGTTGGAGAAATTTATTATGGAATGCATTCACAAGCCGGAGATTATGTTTCCGCTGGCGCTGCTTGGAAGTGTTGCTCTTGCTTTTTGTTGGTCATGCGCTCGGGAAAAGGACTAGCAGTCCAATCTTGGCTACACTGAGTTCATTTAACAGGTAAAAACCCTCGGAAGCTTGTCTCTTCTGTTAAAGCAATGAGTTGTATAAGAGCCAGAATAATGCTCAATAGCAATATCTGGATAGGCGATATTAGGAGGATATATTGAAAACAAATGATAATAGTGATGGTGTGAATGTATCATTGCGCCATATAACTAAAGATAGCCATGAAGAAGTAGATGCTAATCATATGCAAGGTGTCATGAATATCAGTGCTGAGGTCACTGACCCTGTTCATCTGAGCCCTGAGTTTCCAAGAATAGGCTCGCCAGATGTTCTTATAAAATGTGTTGTCAGCGCTTGCGCTGGTAATAATCATGGTTTCCCAAAAGGCGATTGGATTCCATATCTTGGTATCTATTATCAACTCACAAAAAATGATAGCGAATGGTCCAGCTTTGGCTGTTTAAAGCCGATTATAAGTGATCCGCCACAAGTTATAGGTGAACCAGCACAAAGACCTTTTTACGGTATTAATACTAAGCTGGAAGGCGTAGGCAGATATACATTGGAATTCCGTGTTGACCCACCAGCATACCATGGCTTATATCGCCAAACTGGCACTACCTCTTCATGGTGGAGTCCATTTTATGAGACGTTTGAATTTTATTACAATTAAAATAATGAGGGACGGTGAGGATGTCAATAGTATAGGTGTTCCCATAGTAACTTATCCTTGGTTTCTCTCACGAGAGAACTGCTTAAACGATGCTGGTGGTTGATAATTCGTATTATCGCTGACCGCCAGCGTTTCGCTATCCATGGCGGTAAGCACTGGCGTGGGGAGGGGAGGGTGATCAGCCATGTCAGGCATTCCTAGAGGTGCCTTGGAACACGCTTACTAGTCTGCCAAACCAATATCGATGCTTTTAGCTACAGTCCATACCAATCTGGCGAGAATGTCAGGGTAATCCTGGTGGGGGCGATCACCAAGACTATTGGTCACTAAATGAATGTCTGTTTGTTTTCTCTGCTCTACCAAGTCCACAGCGGAGAAACGACACCTCTGATCTGGCGGCTATCAACCGCACCAAAATACCGGCTATCGAATGAAAGTGGGTGATAATCAGAGAAAATTATTACCTGGTTATCGGCTAGCTCTTCATCTATCTCAACCAGTGGTAGATCCCTGCTTGATGCGTCCTTAGCAAAGGGCTGGCTATCTTCTACAAAATTACCGTTGATGACGATCCCGTGCCGGTTTATCACAACCTGATCACCAGAAACAGCAATTACCTTTTTGATTAGCGGTGCTATCCCTGAGTCGCAGTAAAAACTATCAGACAAATACCCGCGTTCCTTAGCTTCTCTGAAGACTGCTTCAGAGCCAGGACAGAAAAGAATTGTCTGTCCCTTGCTCCAAGTCTGGTAACCACCAGACACTATCCAGAAGCCTAAAGGGTATGATTCTGAGTGGTTATATCGGATGCCGGTAGAAGCAGAAATAGCTGATACCAACAGCAGAAACCCTGTAAAATACAGAACATATTTGGTTGGCATAATAAAGTTTAAATGTTTGGATGTCATAGCTAATTCCATCTTCCTTTGGACGGTCTAGATTATCCTGAATATCTTCATATACAATGCCATCAATAGTCTAGGTCCATATGCGCTGATAGCGCCACATTGATGGGGGTATCGATTAAATTAATACCAACAATGATAATGTAAAGTTATCCTTCTAAAAAAACTCCTACACACTGCGATCTTCACGAATAGAAGGAATGATGCTATGGGTGAACGTTTACAACGAATCAAGGACAAGATAACCCGCGAACTAGGGCCGATAATAAGGAAAGCGCTAGAAGATCCTGAAATAACAGAAATAATGCTTAATTCTGATGGGAATATCTGGACGGAGCATTTTTCTAAAGGTATGGAACAAGTAGGCGCTATAACACCGCAAGCTGGACAAGCTTTGCTTGCTACAATCGCTTCAAGTCTTGGCAAAGAAATAACAGAAGATCAGCCATCTATCGAAGGGGAACTAATGCTTGATGGCACACCACGTATTGCCGGATCTATTCCTCCTAAAACGGTTGGACCGCAGTTAACTATTCGTAAGCATGCCAGCAAAGTTTTCACGCTGGATGATTATGTAGACGCGAGTTCACTTACTCCGTTGGCTCGTAAGTATCTTAAAGACGCTGTTGAAAAACGTCTGAACATTATGGTATGCGGCGGCACAGGTTCTGGTAAGACTACGTTTGCCAATGCTCTGATCAATGAAATCTCAGTGCTTTGCCCATCAGATCGACTCTATATTCTGGAAGACACCAGGGAAATACAGTGCAGCAGCAGAAACTTTGAACATTTTAAAACGTCTGAGGCTGAAAGCATGGATGCCTTGGTTATATCCTCTCTTCGCCATCGTCCTGACAGGATCATTGTCGGTGAGGTTAGGGACGGCGCAGCACTTTCCCTTTTGGAGTCTTGGAACACTGGTCATGAAGGAGGTATAAGCACCATTCATGCCCGTAAAACTTCACTTAAAGGCGCATTCCTGCGACTTGAGTACCTATTACAGAAAGCCCTACCCGGCACGGAAAATGGTCAATTGATCGGGGAAGCTCTAGACTTAATTGTAACTATCGAAAAGCAAGGTCAGAGGAGACTTATCACAAGCATCACCGAAGTAACATGTTATAATCCAGAAAAAGCTGGGTACCAAACGAAAGCCATCGAAATGACGGCTGCAGATTTAATTAAGAAAGATAATGAAGGGGATTCGTAATGAGGAAGTTTATGCGCTTGGCGTTGGCAATGACGCTAGTGATCTTTGTGCCAGAAACGGCTCTTGCCGCAGCTGGTACGGGCCTTCCGTGGGAAGGACCGCTTACTGTTCTGAGTAACTCGATCACCGGTCCGGTTGCGTTCTCGGTAGCCCTGATCGCAATTGTTATTGCTGGTGGTGTACTGATCTTCGGTGGTGATCTTAATCAGTTCGCTCGCGTAGCAATTTTTATTGTCCTGGTACTGTCATTGATCATTGGCGCGGCCAACTTCCTGTCTAGTACCTTCGGTACTACCGGCGCGCTGATCAATGTAGCGCAGCCGATTACATTCACTCCGAAAGCAGAGGTCTCTATGGCGCCAAATAACGACGTTTTAATCATGGAATCTGGCTTCTAGAGCTTATCTATAACCTTAAAGTTAATTGAAATGGAACTCAACAGAATACCAATTCACCGCGCAATGAACCGCCCTAATTTGCTGATAGGTGGAGAGCGGGAGTTGGTTCTTGTTAGCGGCCTAATGTCAGCCACCCTAGCTTTCGCTGGCTCATCAATAGCGACAATTATTGCTGGTGCACTGCTTTGGTTCGGATTCTTGAGCATGCTTCGCATGATGGCAAATAAAGACCCGTTTATGTCCAAGGTCTACCTACGCCATATCAAATATCAGAGCTTCTACCCAGCAAGATCAACACCATACAGGGATAGGTGAATGTTACGGACAAGAGTTTTTCGAGAGAAAATAGCTGGTTTATCGGATCTGCTGAACTGGGCGGCCCTTATTGATGATGGAATCATCATTCAGAAAGACGGTTCCTTTATGGCCGGTTTCTATTACCGTGGAAACGATATTGATTCGTCTACACCACTAGAACGTAATGTGCTGAGAGCGCGGGTTAACAGTGTCCTCTCTCGGTTAGGTTCCGGGTGGATGCTTCACATTGATGCCCTGCGACTTTCTTCTACAAACTACCCAGATGCTAGCAAAAGCCATTTTCCTGACGACATAACGCAAACTATCGATGAAGAGCGTAGATTTCAGTATCAAAATGAAGATTCACACTATGAATCCATCTATGTTCTGATGGTTACTTTTCTGCCGCCTCTTCGCGCCAAATCAAGGTTATCAGCCATGATGCTAAACGATGGTGGATCTTCTAACAACAAGGTCAAGTATGAAGGGGTACAGGTTTTAAATCAGTTTAAAACTGGTTTGGTTGAGATCGAGGAAGGTTTAAGCGGTGTTATACGTCTGCGCCGTCTGTCATCCTA
>NZ_MPRL01000114.1:0-6215 GCF_002020875.1 Solemya pervernicosa gill symbiont
GTGTAGGTCTTATATGGCTTGCGTTTTCTAGTCATTTGGATACTCCTATTGCGACATTGTCGCTTATTAAAAGTACCCGTTAAACTGGGGGAGGTTCAAGTTGACCGCAATAGAGAAAGCGATGACCCAATAATTATCCCACAACTGAGTCACCGCACATTGGCAAACCTAAATGGCTATCTTAACAGCATTCATCAGGGCATCTGTAACGGCATTGGCTGCATTCTGCGCCATAGCTTTAGTAATCACCTGAGCCGCATACATCTCAGCTCTGAGAGTATCACTTTCATCTTCTAGCTCTGATTTAAGCTCATCCGCAGTAATTTCACCTCTGACTCTCATTAAAGCCAGCTCAGAAAGAGCCGCTTTATTGTTTTCCAAGACCTTCTTTGCGTGGGCCTCTAAACAATTCCAATCTCCATCAACGGATTCCTTCATAGAAGAAAGCGCGCCTTCAAGAGCCGTATCAATATCAATTTTCATATATCACCATATTTATCGCTAGTTAGTTTTTTGGGTAAGCTTTTTAGCCTCTTCTGCTGCTGTCATAGCTGAGAAGTGCCTAGTGAAACGAGTCCTGTGAATTTTTGCAAGACCGGTTTTATAAGCATTGGTATCACTGTGCGCTTTTTTGTATTTAAGCCATTTATTTAACGTCTTTTCTATCACGTTTGATGATTCTGAATTTAACGGTCGTTTTTTGTTTTGAACCAGGAGCGAACGAATATCAACTTCAATTTGTATATATTTATCCTTGTATTTGCTGTACATCCTATCCGATTCTTTTGTCTCGATTAGACCACCATAGAAAACATCAACCTCTTTAGAGACTTCGTTTATTTCCTGCGCAAGCCTTGCATCATAATCCGACACCATTTTAACTGCGCAACCATTCACACTAGCAAAAGCAAGAACAGCCAGCAGAGAGTATAAAGATCTGGTTCTTCGCTTGTACTGGTTTCTCAAATTTTTCTCCCAGTATGTTATTTATACCTACTGCCTATAATTTTACACATAGACAGTAGGCACCCAATATAGACACAACTCAATTGTTACGAATTCTAAATCATGAGCATCACCTCCTTCAGAATATGGCTTGAATATGTAGCGACCACGCCTACAACGATGCGTGTCATCGATATAATTAGCCCACCCCTTAGGGATTATTATTCAGACATCACATTGATACCAGGATCACTTGTCATCTTGTCACGATAGTTTTTGATCACATCAAGTTTTTCAGTAGAGGATTGCACGCGGTGATTTGATATTAGTTCAATCTTATCTGACGCTTGATCTAGGTAGTGTTTGAGATCATCACCCGTTAGATACGTTCCACTAAGTTTATTTAATTTGTTCCACCCATCATTGAAATTACAAACAAATTTTGACGAAACATTCCCAGCTGCTAACCATTCGGCAGATTGGGTCACGAAAAATTCATCGATATTTCTTTTGATGCGACTGATAAACCCAGCAGTAAGATGGTCGCGCTGTAGCGCATCATCATAAAGCTCTACCTGCCTCACAGAATCATCCATAACCATCTGCATAAAGTCTTCAAATGACATGAAAAAGGACTTGATTTCAATTACAATTTCACGCATTCGCTTGAGCGACTTGATACTTAAATTTAGTGACTTAACTGCCAACTCAATAACTTCCTTTTCTGTAAGCTTCCCCTTTAGAAGAACGTTAATTTTGACTAGCTCTGCTGACTGCGCCCGCTTTTCCTTCTCATACGCCTCAACCTTTTCAAGCATTTTCATTTGTTGGTCACGAAGATTTTGTGCAACTCCCTGTTGTTGACTAGATTGTTTTCCCATGCTTTCGCTTAATGACTTTAAAGCGCCTTTAAGAGAATCAAGGGCAACCTTTGCTACCGATAACTTTTCATCCACATTTTTAAGGTCAGAGGTATTAGCATTAATACGTTTATCAATTGCCTCTAGTTTTGAACTCTTTGCTTCATCACTAGAACCTTCATCCTTGATAATCTCCTCCCTGTCAACTGCCAACTTTTTTCCCTTTTCCTCAAGCTCATCCTTCTCTCGCTGAGATGCCGCCAACTCTGAACTCTTATCAGCAATATCCTTCTTTGTCTTTATTACATCCGCATCTGAACCACCAGAAGAATCATCATCCTCATGATGCGCCAGTTGCCGAGGTGTGTTCGAGTTACCACCCCCAGTCAACCCACCAGTGATAGCAGGAAGCACGCCTGTAATAACGTCAGTAAAGCCCTTTACCAATGACGTGAAAAACGCCCTATCCTCCGCTTTTTCAGCACGCGATCGAATATCATTTGCCTCTTTTTCGTACTTTTGTATGTCAGCTGAGAGACTTTCCACCATACTCTCGATTTTTTCGCGATCACCATTATCCTTGGTGATCTCTTTATTTATCTCTTCCTTATTGTGTAGTCGATTGGCTAATGATTCCTGACTATGAGACGTAGTCTTTGTCGTCTCAATAATGATGTTATCGTATGTTGTTACGATATTTTCAAGATCACCTACAACAATCCCTGCGCTCTTTTTAATTTTATTCGCCAGCTCATATAACTCTTCACTGATAAAACTCTTAACTAGCTCCGGATTATCGATAGCTTTACGCACTTCACACCACTCAAAGAATAAGTCTCCAAGCAACCTTGTATTGTATGAAGCACTCTGATATGCCTTCTTCATTTTCAGCTCACTTTTTTGCTGTGCATCAACGAGTAGAGACATAAGATTATCAATGCTGACGCGTATATCGCCTTCATCTTGCGGTGTCGTATTGTAGGCTATATAGAGCAGGTCAATAGCATTGTCTGTATCAGACTTAGACTTTGACACATCATATGTCCCTTGAATTCTCCGCACATAGTCATCTACCAATGGGTGACCTGCCTCAGGCAACTCATCGAATGCGCCTTTCAGAATACTCTTAACTGTTTCATTAATGTGATTATTAATTTCCATTACACTATTTTGCATATTTCTTATCCTTCATTACTTTTACCCTCTGTTAAATATGAACATCTATTTGGAGTGTAGATTATTTATGTGGGAGCTTTTTTGGTATAAAACAAAAGTAAGCAGAAAAATATGTAACGATGCCATTAATGCGAACGGCGCCTCTACCTTACTGCCTACGCTGCACAATCGTCTCTTCTCGATTCTACAGAGCTACCTCAGCGCATCTACGCCGGCATACAATCACCCAGGCATTCTCTCCGTCGATCACTCGCGCTTTCAACTTCGAACAACCAGATAGAATAAACCGTCGGGAACTAATGGTCCTCACTAGACTCTCCATGACGATCAGTGCTTGAACAGATGACTCTATCGTTAGCCAGACGAACACCTTTATCTTTGTCTGTTGACATGGCGCTATCCATAGTTTCGGTTAGATCGACAATTTCAGATAGAAATTCCTGTGTAGCATTAGTTGTGTAACCGATTTCCTTAATATTAGGTAACTCAGTAAAAAACCCATCGAGCCTAGCAATCAGCACCGAGTAATCCATCTTCGCCGTAGCAAGATCAGACAACTTCTTCTTGACCACCACAATATTACTATCTGTCTCAGCAATACTTTGCTCATGCTTATATATATTTTCATTCAACAAGCTTAGGTCAGTACTTGCGTTATTCAGATGAGATTCTGTGTTCTGAATATCTTCTTTAAGCCGTCCCATCTTACCTGTGTGATTTTGGATTTCTGCTTTCAGACTACGTAATTCGCTTGACTGGCCCCAAACCTCGTAGTGTATATCGCATATAAACCCCAAATACCTTTTACAATCTCTAAAATCTGTCTCAATCTTGTTAGCTTTATTAATTTCACTAATAAGTCTTGACCTAACAGATTTCATCGCATTATCAGCATCTTTATATTTACTGTTAAGTGAATCTACTTCAGCATTTAACTTGACTTGTTTTTGACTTAGTTTCCTCTTTTTTTCACGCGCAATCCCAGATAATCTTTGCATATCATTACTGTAACCTTGCAAAGAAGTCGCGTTGGCTTTGTAGCACTTCTCCTTGTTAACGAGACCCTGCTCAAGTAACTTCGCATGCTCATACTTGAGTTTTAGCTCATTCAGCATTCTTGCAGGATTGTCATTAGCCATGACTGATAGCGACATAGATCCTAGAACTATCAAGCATGGAATACTGCTTGTGATATTCATCAACTTCATACACACACTCTTACTTTATTTACTGATTATTGACGCGGATCTTGTTGAATTCAGCAGTGAAAACGGCCTCCTATTATTGTTAATAACGTACATACAACAATACATATAAGTTATGTTCAGGCGCTAGGGGAGTCGCTATTTTTGCGAGAGTTTGTTTTGGGCATCCAAGCCCAAGCAAACAGCAAAAACTTAACGCGACCGTTTATGCCTGCGGCGCCCCGATATCCATGGCGGTCAGCGGAAGTAAAGTCACTGATGGATCTACGTAGAACCACACAAAAGAGAATTACGCAGCGTGCGCAAAGTAGTCACGCTCCGTATTTCATCAATGATTGCTTTGTGCTATTGATGCATGCATAGGCATGGGTACCAACAATTTGCAGCAATAGCGGCAATCTGTTACAAATCGATCCCGTATAGATTCTTGTGAACGTGCTTTTCGAAATCACGACTAGTTTTCACCGCCCAGCCATTCTTAACAACCTTTTCTCTACCATCTTTCAAGGCATCAAACTCATTGTATCCGTCAAGCAAAACCCTCAGGGTTACTGCTGCCGCAGCCTGATAGTCATAGAAGGGAGAATCTATTTTCAGCTCAGCCTTGCGCATTGACGGCTCGACCACATTTGGGAATCCAGTGATATCAAAGCTATCGCTATAGGTATTCATAAACCTCTTTTCCCAGTCTTTGTCATAGGTTCCATCTTTATGTGTACAGCCTAGAGGATCATTCTCTGCATACCCCATTGAGATCAATTTATCAGCCCATGTTTTCGCTGACTTTATAGTTGCACCATTATGATTATCTCCATACTCGTAATCCTTAATTAGAAGATCGATAAATGACCGAGGAACAAGAAGGTGATCCGTATTTACGTTTGACTTAAGGATTTTAAGTTCATCCTTTACAGAAAGACCGGGATTACTATCGATGCAAACAGGAACATCTCTCTCGCCAGTTCGTATACGGTAAAACAGGCTAACCAGGTCCGTGAATGCTTTAATGAACTCATTCTTATTGTCGCGCTCATGATATACCCACTTGCCATTAGATTTTTTCCACGCAGGTTGATAGCTGTATTTTGCAAAACCAAAATCAGGCATATGCCCCATTCTTCCATGCCCCATATTTGCATTGAAACCAGGAGGCGCGGCCTTTAGATCGTCTTTTGTCGATGCAAAACTAACATCAAGCTCCTTGATTTCTCCATTTTTATTGGTAAGAACAGAAGGCCCACAATCATTGATACTACCCTGATTAAATCCGGAAAAGTCCTGATGTGCGTAAGTATCTGAAATGATATGCGCATATATACCTGCGACATAATTAGAGACTCGCGGTCGACTGTTTATAAAATCATGATACTGATTTGGTACAGAGTCTCTAAGGTAATCTACAAAAGGGCTATTTGGTCGAGTAATAAATTCTTTTAGTTTTACTCCTTGAACGTCTCGAACTACATGGTTCTTAATATCATCGCCAACCTTGAAGTTTCCTGGCAGGAAATGAAAAAGAGCCCAAATACTCGGATCACTCTTATCAACCCACTCACTTACATTATTATACTGTGAGGTAAGAATCGGTCGACCAACATTCTCACCTTCAATATTAAAGTTGTATGAAAAGTTGCTATAGTCGCAGTAATCGACAAATAGCGAGGCTGATGCAATCTCAACCGCATCGTCATATTCAAAGCCAGCTGTGAGTGCAGCGAACATTGTTGCGTGATAGTGATAATCGTATGTCATAGAGATATATTCCTGTGTTTGTTGAATTCTGATCTTGCTCACATGAAAAGACGATGTTTTGTTAGGTAATGTGACAAGCATCTATGACTGACTGGTGTGGACAGCGAGGCTAGTGCGATTGTCCCAAGACAATCTACGCCGCCTGTATATTCATAGTTGTGATTGGGAGCGAACGATGGATAGGGGAGTCGCTATTTTTGCGAGAGTTTGTTTTGGGCATCCAAGCCCAAGCAAACAGCAAAAACTTCACGCGACCGTTTATGCCTGCGGCGCCCCG
>NZ_MPRL01000115.1:0-4393 GCF_002020875.1 Solemya pervernicosa gill symbiont
TTCGTCGTTCGCTCGCGCTCTCAACTACGAATATGCAGACGGCGTCGACTATCGCGGACTAACCGCCTTCGCTTCGCTATCCATGGCGGTCAGCGAGGGTTTAAACCTATTTTTTTCACCCATGATTTAACAATTCTTGCATATTGTCTTGTGGAAATTGGATGTCCCTCATTCCATTTGCTCGGAAATAAGTAATCATCATATTTTAGAACCTTAGTTATAATCCAGTCTGATACAGAATCTCTGGTTTGTTCAGTAATTTCAAATTGGACTGGCTCATTCGTCTTTTTCTGTAGTATGACTGTTCTCTTATTGATGGTTGAGCCATATTTGACGTCACGAACTTTGAGTTTAACTAGATCACAACCCCTCAATTTACTATCCAGAGCGAGATTAAACAAAGCAAGATCACGTAATTTTTTAGCTAATTGTAGTCGGATTCTGATAGCCCAAATCTCTTTTAGTTTTAAAGCCGGTTTCTGCCCAATCAGTTTGTCCTTGTTCCAAGGGATATGCTTTTCAGAATGATTTGATATTAGATACATGATGATTCCTCCATCGAGTTGGTTGGAATCTAAGTATGGTTTAGGAATTTAGGCTTCTTCAGGTTGTAAGCAGAAGAAATGCTCGAACTCAGATTGAGACAGATTTTCTATATAAGCGGAAGAAATTAAAAACATTAACTATGCGTTAATAGGCGCCAAGTCATTGTAATACTTGATTTGCCCAACCTTCGATTTTGCCTAGCAACATACCGCCTTTTTTTTCGACTACTATTTTCCCACTGCGGTCGACAAGAATAACTGTTGGAACTTTCAGCTTTTTTGGTAAGTTATCTGTATATTTTTGTGCTTTTCTCCATGCGTTAGGAAAGGTAACGCCTTTATCATCAGAGAATGTTTTTGCTTTTTTTCCTTCCCATCTGTACTGATGCCGACAACATTTAACCCTTTTGTAGTATTTGGGAGTAAAAATAGCTTCATAACCCAATGATTTGAGAATTACTGTAACATGCTACACCATATACTACACCAATAATTGAGATTTATTGAAACAACCTGATACTCGCTGAAAAAGACTGAAAAGTTGAAGGAAAACAAATAAGCCATATAAACACTGGCTAAAAATAACGAAATAAATAGTAATCCAGTAATAACAAGGCCTAGATGAAAGAAGAAAAACCACAACACACACCTATGATGCAGCAATACCTGCGCATCAAGGCCGATCACCCCGACATCATCCTGCTCTACCGGATGGGTGATTTCTACGAACTCTTCTATGACGACGCCCGGCGCGCGGCAAAGCTGCTCGATATTACGCTGACCGCACGCGGCCAGTCGGCCGGTGAGCCGATTCCGATGGCGGGCGTGCCGGTTCACTCCATTGAGTCCTACCTGGCCAAGCTGGTCAAACATGGCGAATCGGTGGCGATCTGTGAACAGGTTGGTGACCCCGCTACCAGCAAGGGACCGGTCGAGCGACAGGTGGTGCGCATCATCACACCCGGCACCCTTACCGATGAGGCGCTGCTTGAGGAGCGCCGTGACAACCTGCTGCTGACCATCAACGCTCACAGGCAAACCTTTGGCATCGCCACGCTGGAGCTGGCCAGTGGTCGCTTTACCCTGCAGCAGCTAGAGGGTGAAGAGGCACTTCTGGGTGAGATCGAACGGCTGCAACCGGCTGAGATTCTGATTCCTGAGGAGATGACTCTACCCGCGGCACTGGTTGATCGAAGCGGCCTGAGTCGTCGCCCGCCGTGGCACTTTGAGCAGGAGAGCGCGACACGCCTGCTGACCCAGCAATTCGGCACCCACGACCTGGCCGGTTTCGGAGTTGAGGGACAGACCACTGCACTGGCTGCTGCCGGTTGTCTGTTACAACACGTAAAGGACACACAGCGCTCTGCCCTGCCCCACATCCGTTCGATTCAGGTTGAGCGCCACGATGAGAGCGTGGTGCTCGATGCCGCCAGTCGTCGTAATCTGGAGTTGGAGCAGTGCATCTCGGGCAAGAGCGAACACACCGTTGCCGGTGTACTTGATGTGAGCGCCACCGCGATGGGCAGTCGTCTGCTGCGTCGCTGGCTCAACCGTCCACTGCGCAACCACACGGTGCTACGTGCACGCCACCAGGCGATCGGGCAACTGCTTGAGTCACGCGATTACGAGGCACTGCATGAGCTGTTACACACCATCGGTGATATGGAGCGCATCCTTACCCGTATTGCACTGAAGAGCGCGCGCCCACGTGATCTGGCGGTACTCCGTGAGAGTCTGCGCACCATTCCTGAGCTGCTTCAACAGCTACAGCCCGCAAACAGCATTCGACTGCAGGCGCTGCAAGAGACAATCGATCCACACGCCGATGTCTTCGAGCTGCTACTGAGTGCTGTGATCGACAATCCACCGGTACTGATTCGTGATGGTGGTGTCATCGCACCCGGTTATAACGAAGAGCTTGATGAGCTGCGTGGATTGAGCAAGAACAGCGACGGCTATCTAATCGAGCTTGAGGCCAAGGAGCGCGAGCGCAGTGGTATCACCAATCTCAAGGTCAGTTACAACCGCGTACACGGCTACTACATCGAGGTGAGCCGTCTCCACTCCGACAAGGTGCCGGAGGATTACATCCGTCGTCAAACCCTCAAGTCGGCCGAGCGTTTCATCACCCCGGAACTCAAAGCGCTGGAAGAGAAGGTACTGAGCAGCCGCGAGCGCTCACTGGCGCTGGAGAAGTCACTCTATGACGATCTGCTCAACCGGCTGCTAGAGCAGCTCACTCCACTTCAGCAGAGTGCGGTAGCGCTCTGTGAACTCGATGTACTGTGCACCCTGACCGAGCGCGCCGAGAGCCTTAACCTCAGTTCGCCCGAGTTGGTCGAGACACCAGGAATAGAGATCGAGGCGGGACGTCATCTGGTAGTTGAGCAGGTGCTCGATGGCCCGTTTGTACCCAACGATCTAAAGTTTGATGAGCAGCGCCGTATGTTGATTATTACCGGCCCCAACATGGGTGGTAAGTCGACCTTCATGCGCCAGGCGGCGGTGATCACCCTGCTCGCCCATATCGGTAGTTTTGTTCCAGCCAGCCGTGCCATGATCGGTCCGATCGATCGCATCTTCACCCGTATCGGCGCCTCTGATGATCTCGCCTCGGGGCGCTCTACCTTCATGGTGGAGATGACAGAGACGGCCAACATCCTGCATAACGCAACCGCCAACAGCCTGGTACTGATGGATGAGATCGGTCGTGGCACCAGTACCTACGACGGTCTCTCACTCGCCTGGGCCTGTGCCGCCCATCTGGCAGAACGCTCTGCCGCCTTCACCCTCTTCGCCACCCACTACTTTGAGCTAACCACCTTGCCGGAACGCTTCCCGACCATCACCAATGTGCACCTCGATGCAGTCGAGCACGGCGACTCGATCGTCTTTCTGCATGCGGTTAAAGAGGGGCCAGCCAGCCAGAGTTATGGTCTGCAGGTGGCGCAGTTGGCCGGGGTACCGAAGGCGGTGATTGAGCAGGCGCGGCTGCGACTGGTACATCTGGAGAATAGTACCGCCGAGCAGATCGACAGTGGCCCGCCGGAACAGATGGGGCTCTTTAACGTGGCGGTGGAGCATCCGCTGCTGGAGCGGATTCGGGAAATGGATCCTGATGAGTACTCACCAAGGGCGGCACTCGATCTGCTCTATGAGCTGAAGTCAGCCCTGGAGGTGTAGTTCCCCTCTCGTGCACCATCGACATCGAGCGCACAGCCAAACGGCGGCGTCTCCTTGATCATCAGTGCCAGGTTATAGGCGACCGGTGGACGGATATTGACCACCACCATCTCGATACCGGCAATCTGGCACATGCTGTTCACCGACAGCAGCCACTCATAATAAAGCGTATCAATCAGCGGGATGCTTTTCAGATCGTAGATCAAACGCCGCGCCGAGAGCTGCTGCAGACGATCGATCATCTCCACCAGATAGGCATCTGGATCACTCGCATCGAGTCCCTCGCCCGGCTCCAGTAGTACATTGCCCTCGCCGATCGGCGTCAGGTGCATTCCTGTAATCATTACTGTTTAGACCAGGTGGCTCGCCTGGGAGACCTCAATACCGAGCAGCTCAAACGCCTCCTTCAGCCCCTCGGAGAGGGTGGCACGGGTTGAGACCATGGAAAGATCGATATTAAGACTGGTAATAGCACGGGCAATCTCGGGACGGATACCGGTGAGGATCGCCTTGGCACCCATCAATCCCACTGCACGCACCATCTGAATCAGGTGGTGCGAGACCTGAGATCGGGGAGTCGCTATTTTTGCGGAAGCTTGTTTTGGGCATCCAAGCCCAAGCAAGCGGCAAATACTTAACGCGACCGTTTATGCCTACGGCGCCCC
>NZ_MPRL01000116.1:0-4348 GCF_002020875.1 Solemya pervernicosa gill symbiont
CTTCTCCGTCGTTCGCTCTCGCTCTCAACTACGAATAGGCAGACGGCGTCGACTATCGCGGACTAACCGCCTTCGCTTCGCTATCCATGGCGGTCAGCGCTAGTATCTACTTAAATTTCTCCATGGCATCGTAAGTAAGACCAGTTCCTACACTTCCAAATGCATCACCTTCAACCGTACGAGCATTTCTAAACAAGGCACCGATTCTATTTTTAATAAAATCTATCTTAGTTGTTCCACCCGTGTAATAAATAACATCGACTTCATCACCACTAAGCCCGACAGACTTGAGCATCGATTTTATTTCATTAAGCACGCTATTAATTTTCTCGATTATCAAACCCTTCAAATCCGAATGAGACAAACATATGGAAAAACCAGTCTCAACAAATTCAAGATCTATCTGTGCCTCACCATGACTAACCAAATCAATTTTGGCGCTCTCACAACTTGCTAACACCCTATGCCCATCCTGTTTTTCGATAACCTGTAAAAACTTGGTCACCTCATCCATATTGCAGGCATATCGAAAAGTATCCTTTATCTTCCTTACTGTTCCTGGACTGTAGAGCTGGCTCACCAAATGCCACATTGTCATGTCATAAAAATAGGACTTTGGTAATGGCAACTCTTTTCCTGAAGACGATATCATCGTCCCACCCATACCAAGCTTAGACATTACCTTATGTAAGGCGATCACCTGATCTATATCTGTACCGCCTATATGAATTCCTGCAGTAGCAACAATGTCGCCAGATGATCCATCGGCATCGTCTCCTGTTCTTACTATACTGAAATCGGACGTACCGCCACCAATATCGACAATCATGGCCAGCTTATCCGCTGTATTTTCATGGCCAAACGTTTTCGCAGCAGCAATTGGCTCAAACTGGAACTCAATATCCTTAAATCCCTGCTCAACAAACACTTCTCTTAGTACATTTTCAGCCGCTTTATCTTTTTTTGAATCTCGGTCATTAAAATGTACTGGACGACCCACAACCACATTGGACAACTCTGCTTCTACAAGTGATTCACCAATCGATTTTACATGGGCAACATAAAAACCAATAATCTCTTTAAATGACTTATGCTGATTAAAAATCACCGAGGAAGCGTTCATCGTCGATGTTCCCAGGACGCTTTTCAGAGATGTCAGCAATCGCCCTTCTTCATGATTAAGATAATTCTCGACAGCTATCTCACCAAAGCTAATCGAGTGATCAAGCTCATTAAAAAACATTGCCGACCTAAGTGGCTTCTTTCCATTTTCCAGATCAACTAGCGCTGGAAAACCACCTCGAATAACACCAAGTGTAGAATTGCTTGTTCCAAAATCGAATCCGCAGACTCCCATAGCAAAACGCCCTATTATTATCTTAATAATTTACTTTAAAAAAATCAGAGTTTATTTAAAAAGCATCAGATCAATCCACGAAGGCGAATTTTACAGGAAATTTCTCGACACCATTACAACCCACCCTCTTAGCGTACAAACTGCGGCTATTACAACAGCCGTATCGGACTAATGCTATTATCATTATTACAACAATTAACTGGATGATCGCTTAACTGGATGATCGCTCTAACAATAAGGAGGATTTTCGCTTCAAATGCTTCTCAGATCATACTTGACTCTGTATAAAACTTGTTGGCAATCAGATAAGGCGCTGGATCACCATTTCTATTTCAGAGAATAAACAGGCTGAAGATCTATACTACGCCCACACTCGCATCCAAAATAATCAAGCACATAAAACATCACTTCTTTTCTAACAAGAACCAAGTAATATCATCCTGAGGAAAATTACGATCTCTATGATAAACAAAACCGTAATCAACAAGCTCTAAATTAGGATAAATATCCATAATCTCACCAGCAAAGTCTCTTTTAAACAAACGCCCTTCATGCCCTCTATACCCAACTTCAACGGGAGATGGATTGTAGTATTCAGCAATACATATGTATTTACCGCTTGACTTGTACAATACTTCATAAGCTCGATTCAACTCATCAGGATTGATATGAATCAAAACACCTTTAATTAGCACCAAATCCTTTTCTTCAGTCGGAATAAATTCAAGAATTGACGAAAATTTCACTTCAAGACCTTCAATCTTTCGTAGCTGCTCTACAGCTTTTTCATTAATCTCTACTGCCGACATATCCACTTCAGGAAAAAGTCTTTGTATTGCTTTTAAATTAATTCCAATATTTGCACCGAACTCGATCACACTTGATATTGGCGTTGATGTACGCAATACATTTGAAAACATCGCAGTACTCGAAGAGATTTCTGCATCACCTTGATTCCTTGCGATATACTCATCACCAAAATCTCCTGACCAGAAATTTTCTTGCTCAGTTTTGTAGACCATAAACACCCCATCTAGAAAAGCCAATAACCCGAAGATTAGCAGTACAACTGCCGCACCACCTACAATATAAAACAACCCTCAAGAACTCAGAAATAGAATCTAAACCCAACAATCAATTCACAATTCCTTTTTGCTCCTAAGCAACTCCTGCAACTCATCATCCCCTATCACTTTTACACTTAAGGCTTCTGCCTTCACAAGCTTTGACCCAGCCTCACTACCCGCTACGACATAATCCGTTCTTTTCGAAACACTGCCCGTGACCTTGGCACCAAGTAGCTGCAGCTTCTTTTTTGCCTCGTTGCGAGACATCGACTCAAGCGTACCGGTGAGCACAAAGACCAACCCTTCCAACGGCAATTCTCCGACTGGTTGCTTGCTCTCTTCGGCAACCATCGTGACACCCGCAGTGGCCAGCTTCTCGATCACATCTAGATTGTGCTGCTGATGGAAAAAAGTAATCACGTTGCTGGCACTGACCTCGGCAAAGCCGGGCACCTTAACCCTCTTGGCATTCTCCAGCTCATCAACACTCGCCTCTCGTAGTTCTGTGAGTGTTGCATAGCGGGCAGCAATCGCCTCAGCAACCTTAATACCAACGCCTTTGATCTTCAGATCGGCGAGAAAAGGAATAAAATGGTTTCCCTCGAATTTCAGCCCAGGATTCGACTCTAGATAGCCGACCAATGCCTCAGCCCCCTTGCGCCCCACCCCTTTAATGCCGCCGCTCTCAACAAAGTCGGTAAGCACAGCCTTTTCGAGACTCTCAATTGTATGGAAGTGGTTAGCGAGCACTCGCGCCATCTCCTCACCGACTCCCGGAATACCGAGCCCGAAGACGACCCGCTCGAAGGGGCGCGACTTGCTGACCTCAATGGCAGCAATCAAATTATCGACAGACTTTTCGGCCATGCGCTCTAGCGCAACCAACTCATCTCGTTTGCTAGCTAATTCGTATAGGTCTGCAGCGCTCTCGATCAATCCCTCATCGACCAGCTGCTCGACCAATTTGTCGCCCAGCCCGTCGATATCCATCGCGCGACGTGAAGCGAAGTGTTTGATTGCATTCTTGCGCTGCGCCGGACATGAGAGACCGCCGGTACAGCGGGTCGCCGCCTCCCCTTCCGGTTTCACCGTTTCTGAATCACAGACCGGGCAGTGCGTTGGAAAGGTATAGGGCTCGCTATCCGCAGGGCGTCGATCGAGCACCACCGAGACCACTTCGGGAATCACCTCAGAGTGTCACTTTATATCATATATTTCAATTAGAATTAACTTACTGAATATATTTTACTTATATGCTTATTGATACTATAGTTTTTCTAATTGATAGTTTCAAGTAGGGATTTTGGGGTGTCAGCCGAAGTAAAACTCTACTCGTTATCTGCCTCTCTATGCCCAGAATCACATACCGTGCTCGCTAAGTATGCCAGAAGCCGGACACGCCAAGGAAGGAATTACGTAATCAGCTTAGTAGGTACATATATTGGACTACTAGAATCCCCTATAAGAAATGATGACAGTGCTGAATTAACAAAGGCTCTCGTATATATCCGCACACACCTGTGCCAGAACTACACAAAAGATGTGGTTCTGCAAAAACTCTCCGAACTTTACAACCTAACATCACTGTTAGTAGATAAAGGAATAATCACAGGCGACTTGCTCTTCCCTGACAAGCCCAACTCTAGCGCGACATATAAAGTGTACAAGGCTCAAGCGATACCTGCTGAGCACCTAAGCAAGATCAAGCCTAAAAAGCGCAGTGCTGATGAAGAGTTCTACGATACGCTATCAAGAACCTGTTCTGCTGAGATAGCCGAGAGTCTAAAAGCGCATGTCTACAATTTCAAGAATGTAAAACACCACACCGGGGAGTCGCTATTTTTGCGGAAGCTTGTTTTGGGCGTCCAAGCCCAAGCAAGCGGCAAATACTTAACGCGACCGTTTATGCCTACGGCGCCCCGAC
>NZ_MPRL01000117.1:0-4941 GCF_002020875.1 Solemya pervernicosa gill symbiont
TCTCCGTCGTTCGCTCACGCTCTCAACTACGAATAGGCAGACGGCGTCGACTATCGCGGACTAACCGCCTTCGCTTCGCTATCCATGGCGGTCAGCGGACGTAGAGAGGACCGCTATTGTCCATCACATCGGTTGCAAAACTGGCGATCGTTGCTAGATCCGTTGTAAGAACGGCATCTTTCACCGCGACAGAGAATAGGCTGGTTGTCTCTCGTGCACGCTCGATCAGCGCTTGCTCATTGGTCGTATGTAATTTGTCGAGCAGAACAAAGAGCAGTAACGACAGCAGTAACGCCTCGATGAAAGCAATGCCAAGAATAGTCTTGAGACGAAAAGACATGGATTGCGCGCTCTATTGAAGTGGTTGAATTTTTTCTAATTGCAAACGACGCACATCATCCCAACCGGCATCTTTGGCCTGTATTAAGCCGTTTTTAAAACCGAGCGAGCTGAGTAGTCTACGTCCTTCCGGATCTTCACCAATGCGTACCATTGCCTGCGAAATGCGCTCTATCTGTTCAGCTTTGAGCTTGGGGTGTGCCGCAAAGGCGTGAGGCGTGTAACGCTGAGTACGCCAGAGGATTCGTAATTGATCGCGTAATTTAGGAACAAAGCCCCGGGGAGTCGCTATTTTTGCGGAAGCATGTTTTGGGCATCCAAGCCCAAGCAAGCGGCAAATACTTAACGCGACCGTTTATGCCTACGGCGCCCCGACGGTCAGCGATTGAGTGTACGCAACACCCCTCCTCCCGCCGGTTTGAGCCCTGCGGCTACGGCACGATAGACCGAATCGTGTGAAGTAACGTAGGTAGGCGTCACGTCAATACCGCTTCGTGCAAACTCCGCACGCGGCAGAATACTGGCAGCAAAGGCGCCGGGAGATGGGAAAGCGACTACCTGTTTATCGAGATCAGAAATCTGCGTTATAGGGCTATCTTTGTGTACGATTACAATTCCCTGAATCTGCTTATCCCGCTCCTTGGCAAAAGCCATATAGCCAGGGGAGCGGTGGAAAACGGTGTAGTGATAGGGGTTCATATAGGCGAGATCATATTCACCCAGCGAGACGCGCTGTTCGAAGGTCGGAATATCGGTCGCAGTACGGAAGCGGATCTCATATCCGCTTAGCTCACCCAACTGTTTGAGAAACGGCCCCCAGAGTCGCGCCAGCTTGGTCGCTGATTGTTGAGGCACGACACCAAAGGTCAACCGCTCCTTCGCCTGCAGTGGTGTTGAAACCACCATCACAAGTGCCGATAGCAACAATACGAACTGTGTAAACCGTTTAAATAGTGTCACTGCGTTTTATCCATTCGTCTCTGATTGAGAATGCCTGACTACATCCACCTATACGACGATCATCTTTAAACGTCATAAAGTATATTCAATAACTGCAGGAGTTAATTGATTGATATCAAGCGTAAAAGATAATTAACTTGCCAATGCAACTAGATCTCTACCCGATGACTTCGCCTGATAGAGTCCCTGATCTACCCTGGAGATGAGTTCAACGGTGGTTTCTCCCTCGCGCCACTGCGCAACACCCGAGCTGGTCGTATAGCGAATCGGAACATCACCTGAGGAGTCAATCACGCTGCTGCTTCGACACGCCTCACCAACCCGTTCTGCAATCGCTATCGCCTCCGACTCATTACAGCCCGGAAGTATGGCGAGAAACTCTTCACCACCAAAACGCCCCACCAGACCACTGGTGGGAACACGTCCCTCCAGCAGCTTCGCAAATGATTGCAGCACGGCATCGCCTGCGGGGTGACCATAGGTATCATTTATTCGTTTAAACAGGTCTAGATCAAACAGTAGCACCGACACGGGCCCTTCGCCTTGATTCGATTTTTCAATCTCGTTTGTGAGCCACCGAATCAACACACGTCGATTCACCAGTCCCGTCAGCACGTCGCGAGTCGCCTCCCGATAGAGACGCAGCAGCATGTGCAACTGGGTCAACTCCACCAGCAGCGCGATAGCACCCAGCAACGCCAATAGCCAGAGATCACCCATGGTATGGATCGAAAAGAAGGTGCCAAAGTAGAGCTCTGTGGCCACTAGAAACATTGTCACCACAACGCAGTAAGCGACCCCCTCAACCAGCGTCAGCGGTACAATCGCCAGCAGGGCGACTAAGAGAAACGGTAGGAAAGAGTATCCAAACAGAATGCCCTCCTCGGGTAAGCCACCACCAAACAGCAGACGTGAGGCCACATAAAAAAGACCACAAACCACGATAAAGGCCAGCAACCTGAATTGCGCTGCTTTCAGTAATGCACACTTTGTCCCCCACATAGCAAGAATAATCAGCGTGGCAGAAAAGGCGAGGCGTAGTGAGAGCATGGGATAGAAGGTATCGCCATCCATTGCATAGAGATCGATGGGAATCCACAACGGCGCGGCAGCGGCAAAAATAAACGCCAGAATACGGACACGGATCGAGATGAATTCGGCCCGAGTCTTATCAAAGTCACTGGAATGGTAACGGTTTGAAGCGATATCCTGCGGATTGATCCGCCGGTACATATCGTTAATCTTCTCACCGAAGCTCACCGTCTGCACCTCTGCAACAGGCTGCTCACTCTCAATCAATTCACTCACCAGTACACCACTCTATAAAATAGTTACTGCAAAAATTGCTGCTCAAAATCATCAGCCGTCACTGGCTGACCAAAATAGTATCCCTGAATCGTGTCACAACCCTCGCTACGTAGGTACTCGAGCTGACACTTCTGCTCAACACCCTCAGCAACCACGTTTAGGTCCATGCTGTGTGCCAGCGAGATCAGCGCGGCAACGATCGCACCCTCATTTCGCTCGCTGCTGATATCGTTTATAAACATGCGGTCGATCTTCAGGGTATTGATCGGGAATCGTTTCAGATAGGCGAGCGATGAGTAACCGGTACCAAAGTCATCGAGTGAAATGGTAACCCCCATCTCGCGTATCGCGGTAAGCCGCTTGATGCTATCGATCACATCATCCATCAACATACTTTCAGTGATCTCAAAGGCGAGCGATGCAGGATCGACTCCCTCCTCCTCGATAATCTTTTTCGCCACATCGATAAAGCCCAGGGTCTGGAACTGACGCACTGAGATATTCACCGCCAGCTTAAATTCACTCAGCCCCAGTGCACTCCAACGTTTCAGTTGCTGGCACGCACTGCGTAGCACCCACTCGCCAATCGGAATGATCAACCCAGTATCTTCAGCCAGCGGGATAAAGTCAGAGGGCGCAATCATGCCCATCTCTTTGTGATGCCAGCGCAGTAGCGCCTCTGCACCCTTCACCTGTTGAGATTCCGCATCGACCAGCGGCTGATAGAAGACCTCAAACTCACCATTCTCCAACCCACTGCGTAGACCACTCTCCATCACCAGATGTTCCAGTGAACGAGCGTTCATCGTCGGTGAGTAGAGCTGGTAGCTGTTACGCCCCAGATCCTTGGAACGATACATCGCCGTATCGGCGTTCTGTAGCAGCAACTCATTACTCTCACCGTCGGTCGGGTAGACACTGATACCGATACTGCAGGTCACTACCAGCTCATTGCCATCGATCACAATCGGCATGGTAATCGCCTCGATCACCCGGTGGGCAGAGGCGACGGCATCTTCCTCATCGTCAATTTCAGAGAGGATAAAGACAAACTCATCACCCCCCATACGGGCCACGGTGTCATCTTCTCGTACTGTCTGGGTGAGGCGTTTCGAGACCTCCTTGAGCAGTTCATCTCCAACCTTATGACCCAGGCTGTCATTAATCAGTTTGAATCGGTCGAGGTCGATAAACATCACCGCAAGCCTGGACGAACTACGGTGCGCATGGGCAATCGCCATAGAGAGACGGTCATGGAAGAGTCGGCGATTCGGTAGTGCTGTCAGCGGATCGTAATATGCCAGATGTTTGATCCGCTCCTCATTCTCTTTAAGACTGCTGATATCACTGAACAGTGATGCATAGTGCGTTAATTCACCATTCTCATCGTGAATGGCCGTAATGGTCAGCAGCTCTGGGTAGATCTCACAGTTCTTGCGTCGATTCCAGATCTCTCCCTGCCAGTAACCATCACGATGTATCTTGCTCCACATATCACGATAGAACTGCTCATCATGACGTCCAGAGCTGAGTATCGATGGGCTCTTGCCAATGACCTCCTCAGACTCAAAGCCCGTCAATCTCACAAAGGCGGGATTGACCGACTGGATGATTCCCTCTGGATCGGTAATCATGATCCCCTCAGGTGAACAGTCGATAATTCGTTCAGCCAACAGTAGGTGACGTTTAGAGAGATCGAGCGCACGATCGCGCTCCTGTAGAGCGTGCTCAAGCTCTCGCATGACACCATGCTCAATGCTCAATGCTCAATGCTCAATGCTCAATGCTCAATGCTACGCATGATCTCGGCAAATCCAACGATGCCAATCAACTCATCGCGTTTATCGACCACACCGATATGACGGATACGCGTCTGCATGAGAATGTTACGTGCCTGGTAGAGGCTATCATCGTCTTTTACCGTCACAATCGGTCTTGAGGCAAGCTCACCAATCTGTTCGCTATGACGCTGTTCTGCCAGAAAGCGCACAACATCACGCTCGGTAAAGATACCCTTTACGCCATCCTCATAGCCGACAACAACAGCATCGGATTGAAACTCTCCCATCTGTTTCACCGCCTCACCAAAGGGTGTCTCACGCTCAATGATGATTGGCGGATTGGTAACTGCGGATTTCACACTACGCAGACGTAGAAAGTGCTCAACTCCCTGATTCCACACCACATCACTCTGCGAGACGATTCCGAGACGTTCACCAAACTCACCTACTACTAACATCGGGGAGTCGCTATTTTTGCGGAAGCTTGTTTTGGGCGTCCAAGCCCAAGCAAGCGGCAAATACTTAACGCGACCGTTTATGCCTACGGCGCCCC
>NZ_MPRL01000118.1:0-4194 GCF_002020875.1 Solemya pervernicosa gill symbiont
TCGTCGTTCGCTCGCGCTCTCAACTACGAATAGGCAGACGGCGTCGACTATCGCGGACTAACCGCCTTCGCTTCGCTATCCATAGCGGTCAGCGAATGCACGTAATCTTTTGAGCACTGTCATCACATCCACACTGTAGTCGAAATCAGAACGGGCCTGAATTGCCCCGTCACTACAGGGCTTCTAATACAGACGAGGTGATCAGAACAGCTTACCTGACGGCAGGTAACGCCACCGCCCCGGCGGCAGTTTGCCCATCGAGATACTTCCGATGCGAATTCGTTTCATCGTCGCCACACTCAAACCGACGCTCTCGCACATAAACTGAATCTGCCCCGGTCTTGGTGCCTTCAGCGCAAAGCGTAATCGCGCCTCACTCTGCCGACTCACCTTGGAGCGCATCAGTGGCGCACCTGCCATCTTCATCGGCCGGTTGAGCTGCTCAATCTGCGCATCACTCACAACATCGTTCAGCTCGACCACATACTCCTGCTCATTTCTGTTGGCATCCTCCACCAGACGGCGAACCACGCGCCAGTCATTGGTAAAGGCCACTAGACCCGTCGCCTTGGCCTCCAGCGGTGCCGTGGGTTTAAGCCCCGAGAAGTGACGATTAAGGATGCGGATACGGGAATGATCTTCCTCACTGCGACTCTCAGGCGTAATCAATCCCAGTCCAGCCTCGGGGGACTTCACATCAAATGGATCTGGCAAATTTAGCAGCATCGTCACCGGCGTAATCGGCTCAAGCGTCGCATCGGGGTGCAACTCCACCTTCTGCTGCGACACCTTGAACTGCGGTAGATCGACCATCTTTCCATCGACCTTCACCCAGCCACCCTCAATATACTTCTGGGCATTGCCGCGCGAGCAGCCAAGCAGCTCAACCAGACGTTTGTCGAGACGAATGGGATCACTCATCACAGTCACACAACAGCAGAGATAGTTGGAGGTTCATATATAAAATGGTTACCGGTGTCATTGTTCAGAATAGGTTAATCGCGCCGTGGCATGTTACAGGTGAGGCTAAATAGACGAAAGTTAAAACGTGTGGTTGAGAGCAATCAGGTAGGGTGGGCCGCCCTCTTTGCCCAGGCGACAGTGACAAAATCACGTTACCCTGAGGCTCCCAAGATCATCCCTGTGGTGCAACAATCGCCGCCCCGTAGGCGTGACGTTGGCTGATCGCACCACCATAGGCAAACACATCCAACAAGTTCTCGTAGGCCTGCTGTGGAATGGTCGGATCATCCTGCCAGCAACCCAACCGCTGGTAGGCCAACACCGTCTGACTCAACACCAGTGGATCAATATCGGTAAAAAACCCGTAC
This sequence comes from Solemya pervernicosa gill symbiont, assembly GCF_002020875.1. NCBI lineage: Bacteria > Pseudomonadati > Pseudomonadota > Gammaproteobacteria > Solemya pervernicosa gill symbiont. The sequence continues at coordinate 1,332 of NZ_MPRL01000118.1, forward strand.
TCCTGCTCCCTGGCGGCGATCTCCTCCGCCGGGGCCTGCAGGACAAAGGCCTGCGATTTTCGGTAGGCACGCATAAAGGCCTGCGCCTGCGCCTTCTCCCCCTGCAACCACTCCCGCGAGGCACAGAGGCTGCTATAGGCGACAGGGCCTACTGCATCCCCCACCGCGGCCACAACATGCGCCTTACCGTCATGTTCGAGTTGCTGTGGCGCAGGCCCCTGCAGATGGAGATAGTCGGCTCGCCCCGCAAGGAAGGCCGCTAGCATCGACTCCGGCTCCCCGGCATCCACCACCTGCAGCGCCTCATAGTCTACCCCCTGACGATGCAGGCCATATTTCAACATCGCCATCGGCTGAAAGAAGTGATCCACCAACACCTGCCGACCCATCAACTTGCGCCATGAAAAATCGGCGTCGGGCTCGCGGGCGGCAATAAAGAAACCGTCACGGTTATTAATCTGGGCAAAATGGACAATATCGGGCAGCTCCCCCGCCTCCAGCGCGGCAAAACTGGTGGCCACTGCCGACTGAGCCAAATCACAGCTACCACGCTGAATATTCTCCACCACCGTATCCCCCGGCCTCTCCTGACGATAGTGAGCCTCCAGTCCCTCCTTCTTAAGAAAACCACCCGCCATTGTCATCAACAGCGGGCTATAGAATGCCGAATGGCGTAAGGGCATGATGGTGATTTGCGACATATGAAACTCTTATTAATGAAACGCTAGAGAAGAGAAGACGACTCGGTAACCAACGAGATGCCTAATGGTATTCAGCCAGCACCAATCCAGAACACGGCCTCTCTAACATGCTCTGCAATGTGTATAGATTTTAGGATAAGGGTTTTCAACGACACCGTCCCCCTCCATCTCAGCATATCCCTCTTCCGCATTAAACCGGCAGGGTGCACAGGCTTCTATTGTCCACGCAGTAGCGGGTAGATCAAATCATCCAGCCCCATCGATTGCTGGAAACAGAGCCACTGCCTCAGCACTATCGGCACGATAACCGATTCGGTTGCTGTACAATCCGATCAACCGATACGACATCGCCGCACGCCAACATCAGGGCTCATAGACGTTCCAAACGGCGATAGACAGACACCTCCAGATAACGAATCGATACAACATGGCTATACAGTGGTTCCCCGGGCATATGCACAAGGCCCGCAAAGAGGTCAAAAAGAGCATGCCGCTCATCGACATGGTGATCGAGGTGCTTGATGCCCGCATCCCCTACAGCAGCGAAAATCCGCTGGTCGATGAGCTGCGCGGCGAGCGCCCCTGCATCAAGCTACTCAATAAGAGCGACCTGGCAGACCCCGCCACCACCAAGGCGTGGCAACAACACTTCGAGCAGGAGCGAGGCGTAAAGGCGATCGCCATCGTCGCCGAGAAGAAGGGCGAAGCGAAAGGGTTGATCCAGAAGCTATCCCAGATCGCCAAAACAGAGCTGGGAGATCGAAACCTCGAACTGAAACCGGCGCGGGTGATGATCATGGGCATTCCCAACGTCGGAAAATCGACCCTGATGAACGGCCTGCTCGGCAGAAACCTGGCCAAGGTGGGCAACGAACCCGCCATCACCAAAATGCAGCAGAGCACCCGCCTGGCCAACGGCATCCTCATCTACGACACCCCCGGCATGCTCTGGCCGAAGGTCGAAGATGAGGACTCCGGCTATCGTCTTGCCGTCTCCGGCGCGATCAAAAGCACCGCCATCGAGTTTGAAGATGTCGCCCTCTACGCCGCCGACTACCTGCTGCACCACTACCCCGAACTGATAACGGCACGCTACAAACTCAAAGAACTACCCAAAGACGATATCGAACTGCTCGAAGAGATCGGTCGCCGCCGCGGCACACTGCGCTCAGGTGGCCGGATAGATATGCACAAGGCATCGGAAGTGCTGCTGAACGATTACAGAAGCGGCGCACTCGGTCGTATCAGCCTGGAGACGCCTGAACTGGTTGCTGCCAAAAAGGCGATGGTTCGCAGCGACAAGCCTTAACTCAGCAAGATCAACCCGATGCGCTCAATGCGCTCCTCAAAACGGACAGGGGCTATAACCTTTAATCCGCTCTCCGCTAACCGGGTGATCAAACTCAATATACGTGGCATGCAGCATCAGGCGCTCTGCCATAAAAAACGCCTCATCCGTGGCATAAAGATCACAACCCAGAATCGGGTGACCTAACTCCCTGCTATGTATCCGCAGTTGATGCGTACGCCCAGAGAGAGGTCTGAAAGTTACGCGTGTTGTGACGGGATTTTGCAGGCGCTCCACCACATCAAAATGGCTAACGGCTATCTTGCCGCTCTCATAACAGATCTTCTGTAACGGGAAGTTGGCCCTGTCCTTGGCAATCGGCCTATCGATACAGCCGCTATCGGCAACAACATCCCCGTGCAAAATAGCCGTATATTCCTTAGCAACAGTGCGCGCCTGAAACTGTTTACCAACATGCGCATTCACCGACTTGTTGAGCGCCACGATCAAAATCCCCGAGGTGCCAAAATCGAGTCGGTGAATCATTGTGGCGGTCGGAAACTCTTTGACCAGGCGAAAGTGAACTGAATCTTTATTCAGAGGGTGCTTACCTGACAGCGTCAACAGGCCAGAGGGTTTATTGATTAACAGAAGATGCTCATCCTGATAAAGAACCTCGATCTCCTCATTACACCGAGGAGCAATAAACGGATCAGCTTGTGGTTGCATAAGGGAGTGCTGTCAGGAGATGAACGATAGTGAATGATCTCAGAATAGTCGGGGAGTCGCTATTTTTGCGGAAGCATGTTTTGGGCATCCAAGCCCAAGCAAGCGGCAAATACTTAACGCGACCGTTTATGCCTACGGCGCCCCG
>NZ_MPRL01000119.1:0-4148 GCF_002020875.1 Solemya pervernicosa gill symbiont
CGGGGCGCCGCAGGCATAAACGGTCGCGTGAAGTTTTTGCTGTTTGCTTGGGCTTGGATGCCCAAAACAAACTTTCGCAAAAATAGCGACTCCCCGGATGAACTGTGGATGTGCCGTCTCGGCAATCATCGCTTCCATTCTCTACAGCTCCAGATGGCCAGTGGACTCAATAATCCGTTTTGAAATCGCCATGTGGGTCACGATGCCGCGGTAGTTGCCATCCTCGATGAGGAAGATGTAGGCGCTGTTGAGCTGCTCCATAAAGGCGAGCCCTTTGATAAGTGGTGAGTTGGGGTGGCATGGGGGAAGTCGCTGAGCAGATAGCGCTCAACAGGCTCGTCGAGTAGTCGTCGGGCGTCGATATGCGGGATATTGACCGCTTCAATCTCATCGCCCAGCAGGTGGGCGGTGTCGATCATAAAATGGGGAATGCAGCACTCTTTGAAACAGTGACGTATCGAAATTCGACCGACAATCTCACCCTGTTCATTGGCGAAGGGGAGACCGGGTACATCGCTCTTTACACACTCACGAAGGAATTCGCCAATACTCATCCCGGCGCGCATAACGGCAGTGGGGATTGCCAGATTCTTGAGATCCATTAGGTGGGGCTCCTGAAGCAACATTAGGCGACTTTTATTATCTGTCCATTCTATACTCATAGCCCACAGATGGGGGAGGGAAGATGCAACGTGTCGTCAGTGGAAGCGTTCAATCAGTAGGGGGTGCTTTCGTGCTGTTTGGGTGGTGTCGATGAAAGATACGTTGCAGAATCTGTACGATCGTCTAGTGCTCGATCGTCCAAAACTGACACTGCTAATGGTGTTGCTGGCAACGTTGCTCTTCGCCTCTTTTATACCCGACTTCAAGCTCGATATCTCTGCTGACTCTCTGGTGCTGGAGCAGGATGAGGATCTTCACTACTACCGAGCGATCCGAGCTCGTTATGGCTCAGATGACTATCTGATCATTACCTACTCACCCAAGGGTGGGCTGTTTGAGGCGCAGACGCTCGATGATCTTCGTCGCCTGCGTGACGCGCTGCTGAAGATAGAGCGTGTTGAGTCGGTGCTCTCAATTCTCGATGTACCACTGCTGGAGAGTCCACCGATTGGACTTCAAGAGTTACAGCGGCAGACGCCAACACTCGATAGTGAAGGTGTTGATCGACAGCTCGCTGCGGTTGAATTGCAGCAGAGTCCGCTCTATCGCAATCGACTGGTTGGGGAGGAGGGCGATACCACCGCTCTACAGGTCAACTTCAAACGCGATGAGACCTACCTGCGCCTGCGCAGTGAACGTGATGCGCTGCGTGAACGTGAGCTGGAGCAGCCACTCTCTCAGCACCAATCAGAGCAACTGACTCAGCTGACCGATCAATTTAAACGCTACAGCAGTGAGTTGATGGTGCAGGAGGAGGTCGATATCGCGCAGATTCGCGAGATACTCGATCAACATCGCAATCGTGCCGAGCTGCATCTTGGCGGTCTGCCAATGATCGTCGCCGACATGATGGAGTTTGTGCGTCATGACCTACGGGTCTTCGGAGTCGGTGTGATTGTGATTCTGGCAATGTTATTAACCATAGCGTTTCGCCAGCCACGTTGGGTATTCCTGCCGATCACCACTGCGCTGGTTGCCTGCGTGATTACCGTCGGATTACTAGGGCTCTACGAGTGGCGCATCACGATCGTCTCCTCGAACTTCATTACCCTGCTGCTGATCTTCTCACTCTCACTCACCATCCACCTGGTGGTTCGTTATCGCGAACTGCAGATGCTCCACCCCGATGCCGAGCAGCGCTATCTGGTCCGTGAGACGGTCTACAGCAAGGTGCTGCCATCGTTCTATACCGTTATCACCACCATGGTCGCCTTCGGTTCGCTGGTGGTGAGCGGGATTCGCCCCGTGATCGACTTTGGCTGGATCATGGTGATAGGTCTCGGTGTCGCCTTCCTGCTCGCCTTTACCCTCTTCCCGGCTGTGCTGATGTTGATGCGACCCGGTGAACGGCGTAAACGCCACGACATCACCGCCCACATCACCGACTTCACCGCCCATGTGATTGAGAATCACAGCACCACCGTATTGTTGGTGACATTGGTGGGTGCGATTGTGAGTGCGGTCGGTATTACTCGGCTAACGGTTGATAACCGTTTTATCGACTACTTCAAACAGGAGACCGAGATATTCCAGGGCATGTATCTAGTCGATCAGAAGCTGGGTGGGACCACGCCGCTCGATGTGGTGATTGAGGCCCCTTCCGATTTCTTTGAAGAGGAGGAGCTCGATCCGGAAGATCAATACATACCCCAGGGCGAGGCGGGCATCACCGCCACCAGCTACTGGTTCAACAGCTATGCACTCGATGAGATCGAGGCAATCCACGCCTATCTCGACGGCATCAATGAGACCGGCAAGGTGCTCTCGCTCTCAACCAGCATGTCAGTGCTAAAACAACTCAATCAGGGGCGACCGCTCGACGACTACTTTATGTCGATTCTTTATAAGCGACTCCCGGAGGATGTGAAGGCGAGCATGGTTTCACCCTACATCTCAGAGGATGGCAATCAACTCCGCTTTGCAGTGCGTGTTTATGAGTCAGATGTGGCAATGGTGCGTCAGGCACTACTCGATAAGATCCACCGTGATCTAACCACGCACTTTGGCTTAGCTGACGAACAGGTGCGTCTTAGCGGTATGATGGTGCTATTCAACAATATGTTGCAGAGCCTGTTTAAATCACAGGTGCTGACCCTCGGTGCCGTTTTTCTCGCCATTATGGTGATGTTTGCGGTGCTATTCCGCTCAATACGGATTGCATTAATAGCTATCATTCCCAATCTATTCGCCGCTTCGGTGGTGCTGGGATTGATGGGTTGGCTAGGCGTACCGCTCGATATTATGACCATCACCATCGCCGCGATTAGCGTCGGTATCGGCGTCGATGACACCATTCACTACGTGCACCGCTATGGCGAAGAGTTACAGAAGGATTGGGACTACAAGGAGGCGCTGTTCCGCTCCCACAACTCGATCGGTCGGGCGATGTACTTCACCACCGTCACCATTACCGTCGGCTTCTCGATTCTAGTCCTCTCCAGCTTCGTACCGACCATCTACTTTGGTATCCTCACCGCCTTTGCCATGGTTACTGCACTGACAGCAAACGTTACCGTGTTACCGATTCTATTGGAGAAGTTGAAGCCTTACGGTGAATCGGGTGTGCCTGCTAAATAATCTTCGAGCTGGCTTGTAGAGTATTGAGTTCTATTGTTAGTTGTTATGTGACAAATACCGAAGGATCATTGCTCGATATCTCCGTGATAGTTGATACTCTCTGTATTCAATCGAAGGTCACCATGGCCATACCGGTAATCTCAATTACCATAATATTGGGTACGATACCTTGGTAACCTTGTGGCTATTGTGGGTTCTACATTATGTGTGATAGGTTTCTTTCGTATTGAGATGTATGCATTGAGCCAAGGAGCTGGTGTCATGTTACGCATTACATCCCTAACGAAAGAGTAGAGCGGTCATATGCCGCATTATTCGAAATGTCAGCATTCAGTTGTGCTGATGCGTTGTTTCATAATATCTGTGGTAGTAATTGTTAGCGGTTGCTGCTGAGTGCAGATGACTGCGAATAATGGAAATGGTGGTAGCTGCCACTAATAACTAATGGAAGCTAAGGAAGGTAGAAAGATGACATGGAGTAAAGATCAAGCGGCTGATGGGGTGGCTGGCGTCCTTCCACAGGGTATACGCAATAGCCTATTCCTCTACAATATGGCATCTCTGCATTTTGGTAGTCGCAAATCGCTATACAGAGTATTTTCGTATGTTTCTCTATTGTTGATGCTGGCAGTACCCGTAACTACCACTTATGCTTCTAACCCCGTCAGCTATGGCGCACCATTTTTCCTAAATGATGCACATTTACCGAATCCAAAGCGATCTACTATTGACGAAGCAGTTTCTTATTGGTGGTTAAAGTACAGACAACGTTGGCGTGTTCAACCATATGGATACCTTAAGTGCGGATACGGTAATCCCCCCTGAAAATAAAGGTGCTCAGAAGTAGGATTTTCCAATACATTGATAGTCAGGAGAATCCACAATGAAAAAGTCCCGTTACAGCGAGT
>NZ_MPRL01000120.1:0-6197 GCF_002020875.1 Solemya pervernicosa gill symbiont
CGGGGCGCCGCAGGCATAAACGGTCGCGTGAAGTTTTTGCTGTTTGCTTGGGCTTGGATGCCCAAAACAAACTCTCGCAAAAATAGCGACTCCCCTGATGGTTGTCATAGCTGTCAGTAGTGTCAGTGCCCATTGCTATTGGTTGCTGTAAATCAATGTCCTGTCGTGGAGGTGTTGGTAGCATCAACCGATGCAGTCCTCTTTCCCAGATTGGAACAATCTTGTCGCGTGCTCTACTTTTCGGGGGGCACACAGAGTGTTACCTTTAGAGTTCTACACGAGACATGGTCTGAGGAAAAAATATGGTAGCAAAGTCGACCCTTTATCGAGTTATTCGCTCCGCTGTTGTAGTACCGCTGGCACTCTCATTCTCCACAACACTTTATGCCTACGATAAAGAGACCGTTGAGGATCATGAGATGGAGAAGGCCGTTGCTATTGAGCCAAATATCGAGAACGGTAAACGTATTTTCGAAATCTGTAGTCTCTGTCATAGCGATAATGGTTGGGGCATGGTGCGAGGGTTAAGCCAGAGAAAGCCCAACGGCTACTATCCTCAGCTGGCGGGACAGCACAAAAATGTTCTGATCAAACAGCTTGCCGATATTCGAGTGGGTAATCGTGATAATCCCGTGATGTACCCCTATACGCTTAATAAATATATCGGCGGCCCACAGGATATTGCCGATGTAACCGGTTATATCTCGACCCTTCAAATCAGTCCCAATAATGAGCAGGGACCAGGACGGCACCTGGCGCTGGGTGAACAGATCTATAAAAATGACTGTAAGAAGTGTCATGGTGAGTATGGAGAGGGCAATAATGTTGAGTACTACCCGCGTGTCCAGGGGCAGAACTATAGTTATATGCTGCGCCAGATGCGGTGGATTCGTGATGGAAAACGACGCAATGCCAACGCAAAAATGGTGAAGCAGATCCAGGGTTTTAGCTATCGTGATATGAAAGCGGTCATCGATTACATTTCAAGAATGCCCGCGCTCCCTAAGGTGACCACTGAACAGGTTTCAACGAATTAATAAAGGCTTCCATCATGGTTTTTCAACTAAGAAATCTTTTTGCAGTTGCAGCGTTGGCATTGGCAATCTCATTTGTGCCGCAGCAGGTATCAGCCGCAGGAGACGATGAACTCAACAAACAACTACTCAGCGCGGTGAGTAAGGGAAATCTTGAAACGACGGAGAGGTTACTCAATGAGGGTGCCAATCCAGATGTTACAGGCGATTTTGGTTTTTTCCCTCTGATCTATGCCGCTCAAGATAGTAATCTCAAGATGACCAAACTGCTGATTGAAAATGGTGCTGAGGCAGACAACAAAACATCAGATGGTTACACACCGCTAATCGCTGCAGCGGAACACGGTAGCGTACGTATCACGGCACTACTTCTGTCGAGTGGTGCTAATCCGCAGACCAAGACACGAAAGGGAGAGGACGCCTTCATGTTTGCCGTTCGTGCAGGTTTCGAGGATGTGCTCTCGATGCTGATCGGTTACGGCGCAAGTGTGAATACAGCAGATAAACATGGCCGAACGGCATTGATGAATGCCATCTCAAACGATCAGTATCACGTGATGCAGATGCTGCTGATGGCGGGTGCCGATCCCAATGTTGAGAGTGCTGACAGCAGTACGCCACTAATGGTGGCTGCCGAGAAGGCGGATGTAGGTTTTGCAAAGGCCCTGCTTCTACGTAAGGCGGACGTGAATGCGGCGGATTCGAGCGGTGCGGCACCGCTGCATATCGCAGCAGCCGATGGCAATGTGGATGTTGCCCTGGAGCTGCTGATGAGCGGTGCCGATAAAGAGTTACGCGACAGTGACGGCTGGACGCCATTGATGAGCGCGGCATTTAGCGGCAATGGGAGCATTGTCCATATACTCATTGAGCACGGGGCTGATCTGACTGCAAAAAACAATCGAGGTAAGACGGCGCTTGATCTGGCCAAGATGAAACGCCACGAGGGTGTGATTTCACAACTCAGCAAGGGTGCTCAGTAGTTCTGAGGCTCTCAACTATTTTCAACATCCAATGTAAACGATTGATTCAAATGATGGGGGAGCTTCCCCCATCACCTTAAAACTCTTCCCATTTTTTCAGCTCCGCTAGGACTGTTGCCCCACCATTGTTGGGCGCCGATAGGCTACAAAACCTAAAAGAGTGCGCATTCAGTAGAACCACCTGTACTATTACTCTTTTTAATCAGCGTGTTACTGCGATCGTGAAGATGGTCGGAGGAGGGTTAATCTTCGTCTCGACGATTCTGGAGGTGTGACGAGGTGGGCCTGACCCGCACGACTATGCTAAACCGGCGTGATTCCTTTGGTTTGAGTGTTGCGTAAAGTGTAAGATTGCACGGGTTCCAACATGATTGGGGCTGAGCAGCGAGCTGTAGGCTGAGTGGTGCAGTAGTGGAAGGTGGTGCAGTGTGGAAGTGGAGCAGCAGGAAGATATCTATTTTACCGATTCGGAAATCACCGTCTCTGGTTTCGATGATGTGATCACACTCTCTGTGGTTCGTAACAATGAACCGATGCTGCCCACCACCTTTGGTATTACCTGCCGCTATCGTCCTGGTTGTGAAAATCAGGGTCGAGTCATTCCTGATAGCTGCTGCGCCTGTGATGTATATACAAGCTATCTGAAAGTCATTTCATAGTCTGTAAATAATAATAACTAGATGCGCTCTCCGAGCTGGATCTAAGGAGTTATCTTTTGGAATCGATGATGCAGTTCAAGGCGGAGTACATATCGCTCGAGGATCGGCTGCGCCTGCGAATTCGTAAGGGTGAGACCGAGTTTCTGGTCTGGCTGACCCGTCGCTACACCAAGCTGCTACTCGAGGTTCTTGAGAAGGTTAGCGATGCCACTGAAGATAAGACCGAAGAATCTGAGCAAAAAAAAGAGGCCGTCGCCACAGAGCGTAAAAAAGAGGCGATTAAAAGCTTCAAACGTGCTGCTGCTCTGAAAGAGGCAGATTTCAAGACCAAATATAAAGAGACGCCAGCTGAACGTCCTTTGGGCGAGCAGCCAATGCTGGTCTCACGCATTAACTACTCAGCGGAAGAAGATGGCAAGGTAAAACTCAACCTGATCTCACCCGAGGGTAAGAGCGTCAACATCAATATCACCCAGGAGATCGTCTTCATGCTGATCAAGCTGCTGGGCGAGACCTCAGAGAAAGCGGAGTGGGGATTAGGTGACAGGGCTGCATCTATCACAACTGCTTCTGGAAAGGCTGAGGTTGATAAGGGTTTGTTGCACTGAACTTATATATCTCCAAGTATCACTAACTCACTTCTAAGTATCGTCTCTCCTTTCTGTTGGGTGTACTCGTGGATTTTATTTAATGGAAAAATGTAAAGTTACTCATCATCAGACGATGGGTAGAGTGGTAGTTGCGATAGATCATTGTAAGAAATCGGGGAGTCGCTATTTTTGCGGAAGCATGTTTTGGGCATCCAAGCCCAAGCAAGCGGCAAATACTTAACGCGACCGTTTATGCCTACGGCGCCCCGAGGACTAACCGCCCTCACTTCGCTCTCCATGGCGGTCAGCGGATGAGCTGATCTGTGAGGGAAAACCCACTGGAGTAGCTGCCACTCGTGATAACCATTCACTTCAGGTAGGTTATCAGGCACACGTCGATCTTGATGAGCCAGCACAGGTTTTTTCCCATAGCTGTGAACCTAATCTCTACATAAATAATAATGAATTTGGTGGTTATAACTTCTATGCGGTCAGAGATATCGAACCAGGCGAGATGCTTGCGTTTCACTATGGGATGAGTGAGGCAAACTCAATTGCTGTCTCTGAGTGTCACTGTGGTGCAGATGATTTTTATGGAAGGTCTGTAGGGTTCAAAGAGGCTGAGCCCCATTTGCAGCATTACCTTCATGATCTTGGAGTGGCTGAATATCTTAGCCGTTGGTATAAACACCAGATGCCCAGTTCTTAATCACCGATATCGGCCTCACCTAATAGCGGCAACTCCATAGAAAGTGGTCACACCCTATAGGGCATTCCCGGATGGTTAGCGGAAGCTGACTCGATAACAATAAGACGCTGCTTCTGACGGCGAAAGTAGGCTTTCGTAGAAAACAATTATTTAAGGTGTAACGATGAAAAAGATGACTCTCTGTTTGTTTTTGTTGGCAATCAGCATGACCCTGGCAGCTCCCCTAAAGGCCGAAGAGGTCAAGACTAAACATGCCGGGCTGACTCTGAACGCCGAGTGGATAACGGCAGGCGATGAGTGGAAGAGCAAACCAGTGGTGTTGATGACCCACGGCACCTTAATGCACGGGCGTATGGAGATCATGGAGGCGATGCAGACCCTGTTCGCCGATGCAGGCTACAGTTCACTATCGCTGACCCTAAGTCTGGGGCTGGATGACCGCCATGGTCCTTACGAATGTGCGGCTACCCACAAACACAAGCACACAGATGCACTAGATGAAATCGGTGTCTGGCTGACATGGCTGAAAAAACAGGGCGTTGAACAGGTTGTGCTGCTGGGTCACTCACGTGGTGGAAATCAGACCGCCTGGTTCAGTACCGAACGTCACGATGCTGCGATCAAGAAGGTGATTCTGGTAGCACCGGCAACCTGGAGCGAAGTCTATGCCGTGAAGGACTACCAGGAGCGTTTCGGAATGGACGTAGCTGGTCCATTGGCAGCCTCGAAAAAGTTGGTTGCAGCAGGAAAGGGCAAACAGGTAATAAATCCAGTCAGCATTATCTACTGTAAGGATTCGTCGGCCACCGCCGAAAGCTTCGTCGCCTATCATGGCGTGGAGCCGCGCATGCACACGCCGTCACTGCTGGGTAAAATTCAGGTTCCAGTAATGGTCTTTGCTGGCTCAGAGGATACGGTCGTGAAAAATATCGAGCAGTATGTTCAGCCGATGGCCAACGACAAAATCAAGCTCTCTATACTTGAGGGTGCTGACCACATGTTCCGAGACCTCTATGCGGAAGATCTGGTCGATGAGGCTGTGGCCTTTATCGAGGAGTAGGTTGATTGGGTGACTTCTGATCATTTTCTAATGGATAAATGCTGATTCCGAGGTGAAAGGATTTTCCCCATTGTTGTTACCGTAACCTGGAAGAAGCAGAGCGTACGCCGGAGGCGAATGGGTTGGCAGAAGAGTCCCTGATTTCGTTCCACTTCATCCGAGATACGTGCTACGCGCTGCTCGGTACGTTAGCTCTTGATCTGTTTTCGCCTCTTCATATTCGGTAAGCATATATATTTATTGAAATGTGGTGGGTATGGACTACTGTCTGTAAACAGTGATGAGATCTATTCACTGGAATGTATCGAGTAGTGTCATGCAGTCTGGCGCAAATAATCCCCTGTGGAGAAATGCCGACATGAATGAGCCTACAATGCTTGAGTCAAGGAACGTCGCCCCCGATATCACTTCACTGGTGTCATACATTCCGATACCAGGTTACGGTGTGCTACCGGTCAATGCCTTTGTTATTCATGCTGAACAACTAGTGTTGGTAGATACGGGGCTTGCGTCATTGCGATCAGAGTTTTTGCAGGAGTTGCGTTCAGTTGTCGACCCTAAAGACCTGCGCTGGATCTGGATTACTCATGCAGATATGGATCACCTGGGGAATTTAGAGGCTGTACTATCAGAAGCCACCAATGCTCGAATAGTCACTACATATATTGGTATGGCTAAAATGGGTTTGCACGGTTTACCTCTGGATCGAGTGTTTCTACTTAATCAAGGGCAGTCGCTGAATGTCGGTGACCGGCAATTAATGGCGGTAAAGCCGCCCACTTTTGATGCGCCGGAGACAGCCGGCTTGTTGGACAAAAAATCCAATACATTGATTAGCGCTGATTGTTTTGGTGCGATTATTGATCGACCGGCTGAAACAGCTGCAGATATTGAACAGAACACCCTTCGTGATGGCAGCGTTCTGTGGGCAACAATTGATGCGCCGTGGTTAAGCACGATCGATGCTGAAAAATTCGACCGGAGTCTGGCTGCTATAGAACAGTTGAATGCCGAGGTTGTGCTCAGTTCGCATTTACCAGCAGCAGAAGGTATGACGAAAACGTTCGCTGACCGCCATGGATAGCGAAGCGAAGGCGGTTAGTCCGCGATAGTCGACGCCGTCTGCCTATTCGTAGTTGAGAGCGAGAGCGAACGACGAAGA
>NZ_MPRL01000013.1:0-52857 GCF_002020875.1 Solemya pervernicosa gill symbiont
TCGGGGCGCCGCAGGCATAAACGGTCGCGTTAAGTATTTGCCGCTTGCTTGGGCTTGGATGCCCAAAACAAGCTTCCGCAAAAATAGCGACTCCCCGATTACTGTTCTTTATTTGTGAAAAAAATCCCATGTAAATAATCGCTGTTAATGTGTGGTTATAGTCGGCGTAAAGTGCAGGTATGCTAAGCGCTTATTGAGTGCACAGCGTTTCGTGTATTTGTATCTATTGCATTGGTGAATTTGGAGCAGAGAGAGGCATGATGGGACAGTGTTATACCGTTGACGCCACACAGGTAGCACATCAGCTAATTGATGGTGAAGTGATCGTAGTGGACTTTCTTAATGGTGCCTATTTCAGTTTGCGTGAGACAGCGGCCCTGATCTGGCAGGCACTCTTGAACGGTAAATCGGTTACCCACATCATCTCTGAATACATTGATCAATACCCTGAGCAGAGAGAACAGATAGAGAGCACAATTCCAGCGTTCGTAGAGTCTCTCGTTGAAGATGGCCTTCTCCATTCAGCAGAGAGCGAGAATCAGGGAGGTTCTGAGAGTTTTTCGGCGGCTAGCTCTGATGGAGCCTTTGTCCCACCGGTAAGAGAGAAGTTTGAGGATATGTCAGAACTGCTGATGCTCGATCCAATACATGATGTCGATGAGATGGGATGGCCTCGTAGCGATAATAAATTGAATTGATTCCGTTGTTAGATTCTGTGTCACATCAGAGTGAGATTAGCGGGACCTACGAAGTCATCTCGACGCTTCTCTCGCACGCGCAACATCAGTTAGTCGAGTCGGCAACTGAACGGTTTGACTTTCAAAGTGGTGGTAAAAGAGTTCGTTTGAGTTGCACGGAGCGGCTTGCGAAAAAGTTGACACCAGCGATTGAACACCTGAAGTCAACTCCTCACCATGACTCTGAATTGACGATCATCGCCTGGGAGGGGAGTCCGACCCCTTTGGAGTTGACTCCTACCGAGTGGCAGGTGGCGGCCTGTTGGGAACGAAGTGAACCGGTCCGCATTTCTGCTAATGGAGCCGTCGCGCTCTTCGATCGTTACTCCAGCTGTGTTCATCTGCTCGATCCGTCAAAGCGACTTGCGGCTATCTGGTTCCCTTCTGCTGATGAAGTGCCCTACTGGGTTACTGCTGCGCCGATGTTACGAATTCTCGATTGGTGGTTTACACCGCAGCAGCGGGTGCTCTGTCATGGTGCTGCGTTTGGAAATTCTACAGGGGCAGCGCTTGTCGTTGGGCCGGGAGGTGCCGGTAAGTCATCACTGGCATTGGGTGCACTGTCGGCGGGGCTGGGGTATATCGGAGATGACTATGTGATGGTTGGAGCAGGGGAGACGGGAGCAGAGGTTGGGACGCTCTACTGCTCAGGAAAAGTCGAACCTGAACAGCTATCACTACAGTTTCCGCAACTAGTGAGTTATCAACACATCGCGCCTAAAGAGGATGAGGATAAGGTGGTAATACTCAATCCTGTTGAAAAGATGCTCAACAAGGCGCCGATACGAGCGGTGATTGTGCCTAAAATCTGTGATAGCCCTGAACCCGTACTGAATCTGATCGGTTCTGGAGAGGCACTGAAGGCGCTGTTGCCAAGTGTTTTGCAGCAACTAAATGGTTCTGAGCAGACAAAGCTTTCAATCTTATCGAACATAGTCACCTCTACTCCCTGCTACCGGCTCGAACTGAGTCAGGACCGGACACACAACGTATCAGTGATAAAAAGATTGTTGCAGCTTGAGCCTTGAGGAAGTCTCTCTCTATTATCGACGTCACGCCGACACTGTCACGAATGATACCCAGGCCACTCAACCGGGATTCATGCAGGTTATAAAACAGTCACTCAACCGACGTCGATCCCAGTAGGAGGATATGGCTGCAGATGGTCAAGATAATGAAAGGTAGGAGGAAGATTCGTGAGTAGTGTCAGTGTGGTTATCCCCGCCTACAATGCCGCTACGTTCATTGCTGAGGCGATTGAGAGTGTCTTGGCGCAGAGCTATCCAGCGACTGAAATTATCGTGGTTGATGATGGCTCTGAGGATGAGACGGCGGCAGTTGCCAGTCGCTTTGGCAATGACATAAAGCTATTTCGTCAGGAGAATAGAGGTATTGGCGCTGCACGCAATCTAGGGCTTGATCACGTCTGTGGTGAGCTGGTGACACTTCTCGATGCCGATGATCGTTGGCATGAAGATAAGTTGGCACTGCAGGTCGATTGTTTAAATCAGAATCTCGGTATTGATATGGTGTTTGGTCATGTGGTGGAGTTCCTGTGTCCACATGCAGGAAGTGAGGCCTCACAGCTTGAAGTGCGGACCGATGCGATGCCGGGTTATTACGCCAGTACTCTCTTAATCCGAGCGAGGGTGATTGAGCGTATCGGTAAATTCTCTGAAGATGTTTCTCTTGGTGAGTTTATAGACTGGTATGGGCGTGCCAAAGATGCCGGGCTGAAAATTCACCTTCTTGATCATGTGGTTGCAGAACGACGAGTGCATGGGAGTAATACCAGTGTGCTGCAACGCGCGCAGAGAGATGACTTAACCCATCTGCTCAAGACAATGCTTGATCGTAGGCGCAAATCAGATCTGAAAGAGTCGTGATTGAACAATAAGAGCGGAGTGGTTGGTAACTATATGCTAACTATTTCAGGAGAGTGCGAGGCTGAAAATAACGGTATGAGTCCGCAATAGAAGTGAGAAGATCTCATGTGGTCACTATCAGACACTTGAAATTGATAGTACGCTGCTCGGCAATCAACGGTTGTTAATTCAGAATGAGCCTACAAAATGTCTTGCTATGAAATCCATTGAACATTTAATAGACACCCTTCGTACCCTTGAATATTCACCCTCTATTCTTCGCAGTAGTCACTTTTATGGGCTAAGTGAGTGTGTGGGTGAGGCCGTATTGCTGAAAGATGGTGCGTCTAGAGGCGTTGTTTAGAGGTGGCGCTATCAACTCTCTCTGTCTGGCCGACACCTGTGCAATCTTTGATGCTGGAAGCATCACTGAATCGTGATGACGCAGCTATTTCCGCATGGAAGTCGTGGTACGACATTATCGATCTTGATCATCTGGATCATAGTAGTAACAGGTTGATTCCTCTGCTCTACCATCGACTGGAGAATCTCGGTATAGCGGATGTTGATCTTGGGCGAATGAAAGGTACATTCAGGCGTACCTGGTATCACAATCAGCTGATATTTGCCCGTCTGGCAACAGTTCTAGAGGCGTTGAAGCAACGCAATATTCCCACGCTACTGCTAAAGGGTGTGCCTCTGACGTTACTTTACTACCGTGATCCCGGGCTTCGTCCAATGCTGGATCTAGATCTTATGGTGCCTCGAAAATACACGTATGAAGCTATTGAGGTGCTGACCCAGCTGGGTTGGCAGGCGATTGATCAAAGAGATGCTGAAAATAGCTGTTTAAATCATGCGGTAGCGTTGAGGAGTCAAGATGGTGTTGAGATCGATCTACACTTCTCTGTCGTTCCTGAGTGCCTGAGTGATCGCTGTAATGAACTCTTTTGGCAAGCAAGTCAGTCGGTAAAACACGCCACATTTGCTGCACAGACACTTGATGGGGCGGGACATCTCGTTCACACGATTGTTCACGGCCTGCGACCTAATCGCGATGGCTCTATCCGATGGATAGCCGATGCGGTGTTGTTGATGAGGAGTGAAAAGAACATAGACTGGCAGCGAGTGGTCCTGATTGCGAGTCGAATACGGATGGGAAAAATACTCCTGGCAGGTTTACGTTATCTGATCAAACATCATGAGGTGGTGGTGCCTGATAATGTGATCGAGCAGCTCTCACTTCAACACATCAGTAGGTTGGAGCGTTTTGAACGGTGCATGCGTCTCGATTGGCCGTTGCTATTCCCATTAGCCAAATTCTGGGGGCCCTATGCAAGACTGCATGAGCATCGAGGTGCTATCGCACTGATTGTGGGTTTTCCCAGACACCTGAGTGGTGTGCTACATGCAAATAATCCATTCGATGTGCTGGTTAAGATTGGTTCGAGAACATTTCGTTATATTTCCCGACAGCTTGGGCATTGAGTTGATCTATTAGGAGGTGGGTGTGAGTGGCATGGTTTCGTTACATCACGTCAGTCTTATTGTTGAAGATACAGAGCGGGCACTTGCCTTCTACACGGGCTTGCTGGAAATTGAGTCCTGTTATCGTCCCGAGCTTAGCTTTCCTGGTGCATGGTTACAGCTGGGAGAGCAACAGATTCATCTGTTAGAGCTGCCCAGCCCAGATTCAGGTGTTGCGCGGCCTGACCACGTGGGAAGAGATCGCCACTTGGCAATGGCTGTCACCGATTTGGACGCTGTCAAACGACGTCTCGAACAGGCTGGCATCAGCTATACGAGCAGCCAGTCAGGTCGTTTAGCAATATTCTGCAGAGATCCTGATGGTAATGGTGTTGAGTTGATAGGCTAACTATTACGGTGACGATTACATAGATCGGCTGTTGCTAGTTACCATTATGTCGACCGTAGTGATCATCGAATCGGACGATATCATCCTCGCCTAGATAGTTGCCTGATTGAACCTCGATAATCTCAAGTGGTGTGTCGTTAGGGTTCTCTAGGCGGTGTCTGGTTTCAACCGGTATATAGGTCGACTCATTCTCATTGAGCACAAAGTTCTCATCGCCGCGTGTTACCAGAGCACTCCCTTTGACTACAACCCAATGTTCAGCACGCTGATGGTGGAGCTGCAGGGAGAGTGAGGCGTGTGGTTTGACGATGATTCGCTTGACCTTGAACCGCGGCTCCTCGTCGATGCAAGCGTATGAGCCCCAGGGTCTGGCAACCTTAAGATGGAGTAGCGCCTCTTCGCGTTGGTTGCTGTTGAGAGTCTCAACAACCTGTTTGATATCCTGAGTCGAATTCATGTCGGCAATCAGAACCGCATCTGCTGTCTCAACCACAACATGATTGCTTACACCGAGTGCAGCCACCATGCGATTTTCGGCATAAATAAGTGAATTGTTGACGTCTGAGGTGTGAACATCACCGCGTATGACGTTGCCTTTCATGTCTTTTTCGCCAACCTCCCAGAGTGAACTCCAGGATCCGACATCACTCCATCCTGCAGAGAAGGGAACCATTGCTGCATGTGCGGTCTTCTCCATCACGGCGTAGTCGATTGAAATGGCGGGGGAGGTTACGAAATGGGAGGCCTCTATGCGAACAAAGTCGCTATCAATAGTTCTCTGCTGGTACGACTGCCTGCAAGCGTCAAGAATGGCTGGTTGATGCTGAGCGAGCTCATTGAGATAGTCGCTTGCTCGCAACATGAACATGCCGCTATTCCAGTAGTAGGTGCCTTCATCGAGATATCGCTGCGCATCTTTCTGGTTGGGCTTCTCGACGAATCGATCGACATGTAAGGCACTCTCATCGATCTGCTCACCAGCCAGGATATATCCGTAACCGGTATTGGGATTTGTCGGTTTAATGCCAAATGTGACCAGGTTTCCCGAGTCTGCAAGTGCTGCGCTGTGTCTTACCGCCGCTTCAAAAGCATCAACATCATTGATCTTGTGGTCAGCAGGCAGTACAAGCATCAGCCCATCGCCATGTTTCTCTATGACCTCTAGTGCTGCGATGCAGATCGCTGGTGCAGTATTGCGTCCCTCAGGTTCCAGGATAATTGAGCTGTTCTCAATGCCAGACTTGAGTAGCTGCTCAGCAACCAGAAAGCGGTGGTGTTCATTACAGACCACCATAAGCGATTCGGTCTCGATCCCGCGAACCCGTGCGATGGTCTGCTGCAACATCGTCAACTCCTCATCGGTGAGGGGAAGAAACTGCTTTGGGTGGAGTGCTCTGGATAGAGGCCAGAGCCGACTACCGGATCCGCCAGAAAGGACGACTGGAATGATGTGAGTCATAGTCTAACTTTGAGATGTGCTGAGTGTGGTTGTTAGGGTGATTTTCACTGTTTTTCTCTCTCACTAAGAAGTCGTTCGAGTCGCTATTTGAGCCTGCTTGCTCGATATTAACGATAGGGCTTTCAGCCTAGCTGCAGTCTAACGCATATAGAGTCCCATATGGGGCAGAATAGTTAGCTAGATTGTTGTTCTATATGTGTGACCCATATACTATTCACACACCTTAAACCACCTCATCTGAGCCTGGATTTAACCCCATGAATATTGTGAAAGAGAGAAAGGTGTAATGACCACACAAATTGTGCACGAGGCTGAATACTCTCGTCAGCATGCCCGTTTCAGAATTCCTGCCAAACTGATCATGGGCGGCAATCCCTATGAGATAGAGGAGTGGTCTGTCTCCGGTCTTTCTGCGATCAAAATTCCGCAGGAGATAGGCGCAAGGAAACACCATGATGGTCAGCTGCTCTTTGCCTTTGATGGTTTTCAGCTGATTGTTGAACTTGAGATGGAGGTGATTCGATATGATGCTGAATCGTGTGATTTTGGCTGTCGTTTCGTTAACCTCTCCAAACAGAACCTTTCGCTTATTCACTATGTTATTAACGCGTTCCTCTCGGGAGAGTTGGTCAATGCGGGTGATCTACTGCACGTTGTTGGCCGTGACAGCTTCATCAAAAAGGATCTTGATAAGAAACTTGAGGAGAATGTTGGTGGCTTTACCCGTTTTGTACAGGGTGTGAAACGTTTTGTCGGCCGTCTCGTTCTCTTCTCCATCTTTGCCGCACTGCTCTGGTTTATCGGCTTCACTGCTTACAACCGTCTGTTTGTCATTGAGTCACTGGCGGCCAAGGTGCAGGGATCGATTGTCGTCCTCAGGGCACCAGATGATGGTTTTTTCCATCAATCACTTAAGGCCGGAAGCGAGGAGATCAACTCAGGGCAGATGCTGGGTATCGTAAAACTGGTCAATGGTGGCGCAGCTACGATTGAAGGCCCCTGTGACTGTCTGCTTCATGATGTACACGTAAGAGATGACGTTTTTGTTGCCAAGGGTGAACCGCTCTTTACCTTGACAGATAAGAGTGCCTCCATGCGTATTGAAGCGCAGGTTGCCTTTGAGTTTGTCGATCGACTCAAGGTTGGTGATGACGCCGAGGTGCGATTGGTTAACGGCGAACTGCTCACCGGTAAGGTGATTGAGGTCAGGGCCCATACCCGCTCTGAATATCTGCAGTCTGCACCGCTCAGTCGAAACCGCGGCCAGGCGAGTGAGTATGCAACCGTCGTCATTGAACCGAGTCGCCCAATCCCTGCTGAAATGCTTGATTCAGTGGCAACGGTGAAAATCTCCACTCTCGATCTCGATTCACTCTACTGATCGGACTGGAACGGATGATGCGTCTGTCGATGCAGCACTTGGGGCAACTGCTCTGGTCGTTGTTGTTCTGTAGCCAAGCTTTATTTGCTGTTGAGCTTCCCCTCAACCAGACAGGTGCGAGTGAGCTGGATCGTTATACCGTTGAGTCGGTTCGCGAGAGGCTACCTCAGCGTCGACACGGCAGTGATGTGTCGCTTATTCGTCTCGATCAGCTCTATACTTTTCCTGTCGAAAATTATTTTGAGTTACAGACAACACGACAGCATCAGGGAAAACGGGGGGCTGTAAAGGCGATCATGCTTGCCAATGGTGTCTATGATCTTGCCGATGTGGTGCGGCTGGTCAACGATGATCGCCTGATTCGACAGGTCGATGCTAAGACCTACATCAGTTACCGCCCGATCTACGTGGCACCCACTGCCAAGCTGGTGGTACAGGGAGTGACACTGCGTCTATCTGTACCCGACACCGCTGTGCTTGCCTATAACGGCGATCTCTATGTGGTCGATGCGACCATTACCAGCTGGGATGAAAGTCGTGGCGACTACGGACCACGACCCGTTTTGCCAAAGGCAGAGCTACTGCATTACGCCAAGCGTGACGCACGCCCCTATATTCAGGGCATGGAAGGATCAGGCAGTTACTTTGCAAACTCAACCATTAATGGACTTGGTTATAACGGTCGGGCCAGTTTTGGTCTGTCGCTAACAGCGCCGCAGATCAAGTCACTCTGGACCGTCTCTTCGCTCTCAGGCGCGATCAAATATCTCCCAAAACCACACGGTATCTTTGTCGGAAACCGGATAGTGAACTGTTTTTTCGGTTTCTATACCAACGATGCCGATCGTGTAGTCTTGATAGGAAATATTTTTCACGACAACCTTATCTATAACGTAGATCCGCACGATTTTACCAAGCGGCTGATTGTTGCGCGCAACATCACCTTCGATGCCAAACACGCACACGGCATAATCCTTTCACGTGAGATCAAGGATGCATTGATCAGTGAGAATATCTCCTTCGGTAACCACGGTTCCGGCATCATGCTGGATCGAAATATTGAGAGAACCCTGATTCGTGACAATGTGGTTTTTGCCAATCATGGTGATGGAGTGGCAATCTTTGAGAGCGATAACAATCGCATCAGTGGCAATACACTCTTTTCCAATGCCAATAACGGACTGTTTGTACGCAATAGTCTCTCGGTAACGGCTGATAACAACAGGTTCTTCCGCAATGGCCATTTTGGTGTTGAAACAGCAGTCGTCAATATCGATAAGCTGGAGACGCGTGACTTTGAACGTGATCCCTACCACATGGCGAGTGGTCTGAGACTTAATAGAAACACCCTTTCTGAAAATCTATCGGGGGCTGTTGCTATTAAATCGAGTGCCTATCTACAGCTGTTCGGTAACGATTTTAGTTCCTCTGGTTCATCTCTCTTCTCAGATGATGTTCAGGGTGTGGCTGATCAGCTACTGCTCGGTAATCTTCAAGGTGGTGTCTCCTTCTGTGGTGATCCAAAGCGCCTCTGTAGTGGTCAACAATTCGGTGGACAGTCAAAGTTACATCGACAAAAACGGGCAGGGGGTGCCGTTAAACCCAGTCGTCAGGGGGACATTAATCGCTATAAACGCGAAATACTCGAGCAGCTTGCTCAAGAGGGTGTAGTTGCAGCGAGCTATGAACTCTCGGTACTTCAGCTCAGAGAGTTGAGTGTCGCCAATAAACAGTCAATAAAACGAATTACAGATGCACTATCACAATCGGCTGAATCGGGTCATAGCTCATCGTTGCGCCTGCTTGCACATCTGAAGCTTCGAGAGCATGGCTATCGAGGAGAGCGTGTTGTTGGGCCTCTAACAAAACTTGCTCTGGCAGCGCTTCACGGCGATGCCAAGGCTGCCATTGAACTCAAGTGGTTACCGCTGATTACTGGCGTGAGCAAGAATCAACTGGTCTCTGCAGTGAATCGTGCCAGGGCAGAGTTGGTAGCGGCTGATTTGTGTGTGGGTGATGAGTGTTCATCTGAGCAGAGACCTGCGGCACAGAGCAATGAGCCAGAAAAACTACGCAGTTATCGCGCTGTACTGCGGCTTTTTAAACCAGAGATTGATCGGTTTCAGGCCTATGGACCAGACAAACTGAAGGAGTACCTGAGCGAACAGAAGGCTATTAATCGTTTAAAGGTCAAGCGCGAAGCGCGTCGCCAGCGTGAGCTGCTTGAGGGACGAGAGGCGACGGGAGAGCGTCGTGCCTATCTTGACCGAAAGGCGATGCGAGAGAGGACGTCCGACCGTTATCTGATCGCCACACGTGCAGAAGATATGCAGAGACACAAGGAGCGACTGGAGCAGGTGCTGGGTAAGGTTAACCGTCATCGTGATCCAGGCGCCAGGGTGAGCTATACCCAGCTATCAAGATGGGCCGGGGTGGAGAGATGATTAAAATCCTGCGTCGATACGCGGTTGTTCTAATCCTCGCTGCGACCGCTGTGGCTGCTGAACCACGCGAACTCTCCAGTCACCACTTCTATAGTGATTTTAAACTCAGTGGTTTTTCCGATATGGCTCCGCTTGGCGATGAACGCTACGAAGCGAGCGAGGGACTGGTCAGGCTGGGGATTCGGTATAACCGTTTGATGTGGGAGGATTGGCTGCTCGATGCCGATCTGCGCGCCATCTTCTCCTGTCGCGAACTGTTTGGTTCCAATGAGATCGATTGTGGTCTCTCTGCAGAGATTAAACGCCTCTATCTTCGTGGTGAGAACCTTTTTGAGTCACCCTTTCTGGCGGCAGATATTGGACGTACCCGGCTGCGTGATCAGCGCTCCTGGTTATTTGATGACGATATCGATCTGATCAAGGGTTACTACGACTCAACCCTGCTCGATATCGGTCTGGGTGCTGCCAGATGGGTTTGGAATCCACGCCTCGACGATATCTTCGATGAAGATGACAATAGCCGGAATGATGATAGTGATAGCTACTATCTGTTCGGCGCAATCGAATATCAGTGGCACCATCGCCACTTTATGCGTCTGCAACTTATTCACGAATCCTATGAGGCTCCCGAGCGTTTTACCTTCGATGAGCTCTATGAATCGAATGCGCTGAGCGAGAACTCAGAGTTGAATTGGCTGGTCATCTCATTTGAAGGTGAGAAGCGTTACAACACTGGACGTCGGTTCAATTACTGGCTCGACCTGGCGACCGTTCAGGGTGATCGCAATCTACGTATTGAAGATCCTGTTACCCATCTGGTGAGTTGGGTTGATCAGTCGATCTCAGGAGGATTTGGTCTCGATCTGGGTCTGATTACCCGTCTCTCTGAACAAGGTCATGCCATTGGAGTGAGGTATGCGTTGGGGCAGGGCGATCCGACGCTTAGTGGTGACTATAGCGGTTATCTACAGCCACATATCGCTTCAAACAAAGACCGTCGGGTAGGTGATACGCGGCTGCGCTACTACGGTGATACGCTCGACCCTGCACTTGGCAATCTGCAGATCGTCTCTGTGTTTGCGGGTCTGCCGTTGAACGAATCGGTCTGGCTGGAGGGTGCGTACTACCACTACCAGCAGATGGAGGCAGACAGCTGGTTACAGGCAGGAAGGACGCGGTTACGTCCCAACGGTCTCTCTACCGATATTGGTTACGGGCTCGACCTTACTCTGGGTGGTGATCTGCATCGGGATATACGCCTCGAAGGTGTATTGGGAGTGTTCCAGGGTGGAGATGCCTTTGATGGGGTTGCCGCCGATGATACTGCCTATAGTGCGCGTCTTGAGTTGAAGGTGCGGTGGTAGTGATGCGTCATCTATTAACTTTATTGATTTCGATCCTGTTGCTCACAAGCTGTGCCGACCTGCAGGTGGCACAGAGGGCCAATCTGGAATGCGACTACGAGACCGCCTTCGATAACTGGGAGGTGCTGGCCAGGAAGGATTTCCCTGAAGCGGAGTACCAACTGGCCAAGCTCTATGCGGCAGGCCATCTTGGTACCGATCGTCAACAAGAGGCGCTTACGCACTACCAGCGTGCGATTGAACTGGGTCATACCGGTGCGCTCTACGGCATGGGGCAGTTTCTGCTGCGTTATGCAAAGAGCGATGTCGAACGTGCCACGGCGATCGATGCACTGAAACAGGCTGCGACGGCGGGTAGCGTACCTGCCGAGATTGTACTGGCCGAGCTCTACATCGAAGGGCAATACCTGCCACGTGATACGTCGCGCGGTGTAGAAATCCTGTCCCGCCATGCCAATGCCGATAATCCACGTGCCCAGTACAAGCTGGCGCTGCTCTATGACGAGGGTATCGCGCTGCAACAGAACTATGCCAAGGCATACGACTACTATCAGCGTGCCCTTGCACTCGGGCATCGGAGTGCCGCGAACCGCTTGGCTACCCTCTATATCGAGGGACGTGGCGTGGCTGTCGATTACGACCGAGCTCGTGAGCTGTTACAGCAGCAGATCGATCTTGGCAATATGAGTGCCGCTTATCGGCTGGCCGCATTGGAGGAGCAACTCTCTGGTGAATCCGGCCCTTCGGCCCGTTCAGTCGAGCTCTATCGGCAGGCGGCCAGTGGTGGCTATGAGGCGGCCCGACTGCGTATGGCCGATCTCTACTTTCATGGTATCGGTGTTGAGCGTGATATCGATAAGGCGATCAACACCTATCAAGAGATGTCGATCGGCGGTTATGGTCCGGCTACCGCGAAGCTCGGGGATCTCTACCGCGATGGCGAGGAGAAGCCACTCGATTATGCCTACGCCCACGAGCTCTATCAGCTCTCCTATGACCAGGGTTTTGAACGTGCTGAGCTGCGCATGGCGAGAATGATGGGGTATGGCCTTGGGGTGACACGTGATATTCGTGCAGCCCGACTGATCTACCATAAATATGCACTACGGGGTGATGTCAGTGCCGCCTACGGTGCGGCCCAAATGATCGAACTGATGGCCGACTTTGATCACTTTCCGCTAGAGGCCGTGAGTTGGTATCAGCGCGCTGGAGAGGCCGGACATCAGGGTGCAAGGCTGCGACTGGCCGGACTCTACTGGGAAGGTCTGGGTGTCGATCTTGATAAGTCGCGTGCGGTAGCGCTTCTTGAGGCGCTGGTCGAGGAGCAATATACCCCTGCGATGGTTCGTCTCGGTGACTACTACCGAGACGGCAATTATCTGCCGCGCAACCATATCAAGGCGCGTGATCACTATCTCGCAGCTGTCGAGGGTCATGACGGTAACGCACGTCTCAAGCTGGCCGATCTCTATGCTCAGGGGGATGAGGCAGTCAGGGACTTTGAGGCCGCCAGGGTGATCTTTGTCGATCTCTCTAAGGCGGGTGATCACGCGGCTACCTACAAGCTGGCGCGTATGCTCGAGTTCCGTCTCGGTGATAACGCTGTGACACCCGAGATCGTGGCGCTCTATGAGCGATCGGCAGTGGCCGGTTATCCACCGGCTCAGCTGCGCTATGCCGATTTGCAACTGGAGGGGATTGGTGTTGAGCAGAATGTCGACCGTGCCATTGCAAGCTACCGAATACTCTCTGAACGTGGCCTGGGGGCGGCGACCTTCAGACTCGGAAAACTGGTTGAGTATGGGCGCTTTGAAACGCTGGATATCGACAAGGCGGTGCGTCTCTATCGCAAGTCGATTGATCAAGGCTACGATCTCGGCAATCTGCAGATGGCACGACTTCATGCCGTCGGTAAGGGAGTGCCCCGAGATCTTCGGTATGCACGACAGATCTTTGAACGTTTTGCAGTAACCGGTACGATCAAGGCCGCCTATGAACTGGGTGAGCTCTACTCCATTCATAAAACCCAGCTCTCGACAGATTGGCTGGCACTGGCGATCAAGTGGTATGAGCGTGCCGCACAGCTCGGCTATCTCGATGCCAAATATGCCCTGGCCGAACTGCTCGATTCTCAAAAGGGGCAGGATCGTCGTTATGTGATGCGCCTCTATCATGAGGCCGCCCTTGCAGGGCACGGCAGGGCCATGAGCCGCTACGGCGAACGGCTGTTCAACGGAATCTCAGCAAAGCGTAACCAAGCCGAGGGATTGGCCTTTGTGCTGACCGCAGCGCGCAGCAATAGCTCGGGTGCATTGAAGCTGGCATTGTCATTGATGGATCGAATCAATCGTGCGGCCGATATCCGACGGGCCAATCTACGCTCGCTCGAGTTAAAGAGTGAAATATTTAAGGTGACCGGCGTGTTGTCCGAGTAGCTGTCCGATTA
This sequence comes from Solemya pervernicosa gill symbiont, assembly GCF_002020875.1. Classification (NCBI taxonomy): domain Bacteria; kingdom Pseudomonadati; phylum Pseudomonadota; class Gammaproteobacteria; species Solemya pervernicosa gill symbiont. Next base: position 13,573 of record NZ_MPRL01000013.1, read on the forward strand.
TTTTTGCAAGAAAATTGTGATTGAAGGAATGAGTAGATGAAGATCAGTATTTTTGGCTTGGGCTATGTCGGTGCAGTCTGTAGTGCCTGTCTGGCGAAGATGGGACACGAAATAATCGGAGTTGATGTAGACCAGAATAAGATTGATCTTATCAACTCGGGTCGTGCACCGCTGTTTGAACCGGGGCTAGATGCGTTGATGAAAGAGGTGGTCGACGCAGGGAAACTCAAGGCGACCAGCGATCACCACGCTGCGGTGATGGAGTCCGAGGCGAGCTTTATCTGCGTAGGTACGCCGAGTCAGCCAAGTGGTGAACTCGATCTTAAGTTCGTGCGAAATGTCGCCAACCAGCTAGGAATCTCACTACGAGAGAAGCAGGGAGATCATCTGGTGGTAATGAGGAGTACCGTCCTGCCGGGAACAGCACGGGATACAGTGGTTCCTATCATTACTGAAACCTCTGGCAAGGGGCTCGATACAGGTTTCATGTACGCTTCGAATCCTGAGTTTCTGCGTGAGGGTACGGCGATTTTTGACTATTTCAATCCGCCCAAGACGGTTATCGGTGAGAGCTGTGAGAGGGCAGGTGCAATGCTTGAATCGATCTATAAAGAGCTCGATGCTCCATTGATTCGTACCTCCATTTCTACCGCAGAGATGGTTAAGTATGCCGATAATGTCTGGCACGCACTGAAGGTGACCTTCGCCAATGAGATCGGTAACATCGCCAAGGAGTCGGGCGTTGATGGTCATGCAGTCATGGATATCTTCTGTCAGGATCAGAAGCTCAACCTCTCCACCTATTACCTGAAACCCGGTTTCGCCTTTGGCGGTTCCTGTCTGCCTAAGGATGTGCGTGCGCTCGCCTACCAGTCGGACAAGCTAGACCTGCGTTCACCGATGATCTCTAACATCATGAAGAGCAACCTCTATCAGATAGATCGTGCCATTGGCATGATTCGAGACACGGGAAAAAAACGGGTAGGACTACTTGGTCTTAGCTTTAAACCCGATACCGACGACGTGCGTGAGAGTCCTCAACTGATTTTGGCGGAGCGACTACTCGGCAAGGGCTATGAACTCTTTATCTACGACCGAAATGTCTATAACAGTATCAACCGTGACGCAAAGGATAAGAATCTCGATAACCGTATCTCCCATGTCTCGGATCGGATCTATAACGACATCGATACGGTGCTCTCTGAGGCTGATGTGATCGTTGTTGGAAATGGTGATGAAGAGTTCACTCAAATCTGTGACAAGGTGGCTGAGAAACCGGTGGTTGATCTGGTACGCATCTCGGGGCAGTGCAGTAACGAACGCTACAACGGAATCTGCTGGTAGGTTGATGAACGTGCGTTTGCAACGTTGGTTAATGATTCCGCTACTGCTGCTTAGTGGCGTTGCTTCGGCACAGCACTACTTTGTCTCGCCACAGGCCAAGCCCGGCGGTAGTGGGAAGTCAGCCGCTGAAGCGCTGTCATCAATTCAACGAGCGCTACAACTATCACATCCGGGTGATACGGTGGTGATTGGTAGTGGTCACTATTATGAGTCGTTGCAGAGTGTTCGCTCGGGTGAACCGCGTCGACCGATTAGCATCCAGGCCTATCCTGATGCGGTATTACACGGAGGAAGCCGCAATCGCGTTTTTGAGATTAACCACAGCTATATTGAACTCAACGGCCTGACTATTGATGGTCATCATAGTGAAGGTGAGGGTATCGAGGCCTGTCGTGACAAGCTTATCTATATCGACGGTCACAAGCATGGCATCAAACAGGTTGTGATGCGGGGACTAAGGTTAAAGAACGCTTATGGCGAGTGTCTACGCATCAAGGGTAATGCGGTTGGCACTGAGTTGGCCTATTCAACGATCGAAAACTGTGGGTTGCGTGATTTTCGATTTGGTCGTGGTAAAAAAAATGGTGAGGCAATCTATATTGGTACCGCACCGGAGCAGTTAAAAAACTATGCAGATCACTCCAACTCCAACTGGATACACCACAATATCATTGTGGTCGGGGGGAGTGAGTGTGTTGATATCAAAGAGGGCTCGGTGAGAAACCGAATTGAATACAATCTTTGTGATCAGGCAAACGACCCCGATTCAGGGGGCGTTTCACTCCGTGGTAACTACAATACCGTTCGTTACAACACCATTATCAATGGTGCAGGTGTAGCGGTACGCATGGGCGGAGATACAGCAGATCAGGGTGTCTATAACCGGGTGGAGAAGAACCATATTGAGAATAACCGCGCCGGTGCGATAAAGATAATGCGTTCACCGCAGCTTGCACTCTGCGGAAATAAGATTCACCACTCTGCAAAGACAAAAGTGGTGCGTCGTGGCAGTCAGGTACGTGACAAGATTAATCCAAGCTGTGATATGAGCAAGTGGAGTAGTAAGTAGTGGGTCAGCTCATCTATATCCTGGTGATGGTGGTTATGGCGATGGCGCTGCCCAGTATCTATTTCGATCCCGATGCGCGGCAATTCATCTTTATCATCGGTGTGGTTGCGGTTTGGCGCTATAGCTGGGCGATTCAACACTTCTTCCGTGCCCTCATCTATTTGAAGGTTGTCTTTCCGCGCATGCGAAAAAAGGCCGATGCGCTCGGCACAGAGGGCGATCCAATCCACGCCTTCTTTCTGGTGACGACCTTCCGTATCGATACCGATACTTCGGTGGATGTCTATCGTGAAACGGTCAAAGAGGCGATTCGTTGTGGTGTGCCCTCAACGGTCATTGCTTCAATTGTGGAGATGAGTGAGGAGCGACTGGTTAAACAGATCTTCCAGAGCCTCAATCCACCCGAGAATGTCGATCTCAAATTGGTTCGCATTCCCGGAACAGGTAAGCGTGATGCACTCGCTGCCGGATTCCGGGCAGTCTCTTCCACGCCTGTCCATCTTGAGGACTCAGTGGTCTCGGTGATCGATGGCGATACCATACTCAGTCCCGGCTGTGCCTCGGCCTGTTTTCGCATGTTCAAGATCAACCCAAGACTTGGCGCTGTGACCACCGATGAGGAGTGCACCCTGATCGGTGAGGGGAGGGTGACGGGGATCTACCGTCGCTGGTACAACCTGCGTTTTGCGCAGCGCAATGTCTATATGGCCTCAATGGCACTATCGCGCCATGTGCTAACACTGACCGGTCGCATGTCGATGTTCCGTGGAAATATTGTGGGTGATCCTGAATTTATTAGTCGCGTTGAGTTCGATGCGATTGACCATTGGCGTCTAGGCCGGTTCCGCTTTTTGACGGGTGATGATAAGTCGACCTGGTATCACGTGCTCAAAGATGGCTGGGACATGGGCTATGTACCCGATGCATTAATCCTGACGGTTGAGGAGCCACCTAATAAGGAGTTCTTCACCGGTGCCAATGTGTTGATGCGACGGTGGTTTGGCAACATGTTGCGTACCAATGCACGCGCACGGATGATTCCGAGGAAGACGACTGGCACCTACACCTGGTGGGCGCTACGTGACCAGATGTTGAGTATGTGGACTTCGCTCTTCGGTTTTACGGCGGCAATTCTGGGTAGCTTGAAGTTCGGTCCCGAGCTGCTACTCGCTTTCACCCTCTGGATACTATTTACCCGCTATATCATGGCCAAGGCGCTGGCGGTATTCCACAAGCAGTTCTCAATCAGCTGGCCATTTCTGGTCTATTTCAATCAGATCTATGGTTCGTTGGTTAAAATCTTCATGCTGCACCATCTCTATAAACAGACCTGGACTCGGCAGAAGACCAGTCTCAAGAGTCGAAAGGGATACTGGCAACAACGCTACATGGATTTTGAATCACGACTCGCCTGGGGTACATCGATGCTACTCTTTCTGGTGCTGATGTCGTTCTTTGTCGGTCTCTATGAACTTAAAGATCTTCAGGCGCTGTTTTAGCATCGTTACCAGGGATTTGATGCCAGCTTAGTGGTTCTCTATCAGATCAATCACGGTCTCTCTGAGCCGTGCTGTCTGTGACTCATCCTCAATGGCGCCGTTCTCAGCATCAGTAATATAGAAGATATCTTCAACCCTCTCACCCAGTGTTGTGATTCGTGCGTTCTGTAACTGGACATTACAGTTGGCAAGGGCGCGTGCGATTTGCGAGAGCATACCGGGACGATCAGAGGCCACGACTTCCATGATCGTGCGTGGTTGATATTGATCGGGATAGAAACGTATCTGAATCGGGATATCGAACTGCTTCTGCTGTCGTGTTACTTGACGATAGACCCTACCAGGCTGCTGCTCAGGATGGATCAGGTATAGGTTGAGTGCATCTTCTATCTCGTGGATTCGCTGACTGCTGCTGATCGGTTGTCCATCCTGCTCCAGTACCATATAGGTATCGAGCGTGTAGTCGTCGCTGGTTGAGATGATGCGTGCGTCGAGAATGTTGAGACCAAGTTGATCGAGCGTTGCAGTGGTGCTGGTGAACTGATGCGCCATGATCGGCATATAGATGAATATTTCGGTGCCACCACGTTCAACCTCTTGCTGAATCAGGATGAGAGGTGTGTCGACCCGTTGATGCTGGGAGATGGCTTCTGTATGCCAGGCGATCTCATGTGCGGTGTAGCGCAGAAAGTAGTCATCGCCGACACGATCCCAGATGGTGTTGATTGCAGACTCTGTCAAGCCGTTATTACTCAGTATGGTACGTGCCTCATCCTTGGTCTCATCAATTACCTCCCGTTGTTCGATCGGATTCCCAAGTCCACGGCGTAGCGCGTGTCGCGTACTGTGGTAGAGCTCGGCCAGCAGTGAGTCTTTCCAGGAGTTCCAGACCGATGGACTGGTGGCGCGGATATCGGCAACGGTGAGCAGGTAGAGGTAATCGAGTCTGTTGGTATTACCAACCAGGGCGGCGAAGTCATTGATGACCTCGGGATCGCTGATATCCTGTCGTTGTGCCGTCGTCGACATAATCAGGTGACTGCGCACTAGCCAGCTGACCAGACGGGTATCGTATTCACTGATGTCGTGCTGTTGGCAGAACTGCTCCACATCAACCGCGCCCAGTTTTGAGTGATCGCCACCACGTCCTTTGGCAATATCGTGAAAGAGTCCTGCGATATAGAGCAGTTCACTCTTGGGCAGGTGGTTGATGATCTTGCTGCAGAGTGGGAACTCCGGTTCAAATTTGGGTACGGTAAAACGACGCAGGTTTCGAATTACAAACAGGATGTGTTCATCGACGGTGTAGACGTGGAACAGATCGTGCTGCATCTGGCCGACGATCTGACCAAAGGCGGGGATATATTCGGCTAGAATGCCGTAGCGATTCATCCGATGCAGTTCATGGGTCACCCCCTGTGGCTGTCGTAGAAGCTCCATAAAAAGTGATCGACATCGCAGGTCGTGGCGGAAGTTTTCATCGATGCGGTACCGGTTGTGACGTATCAGACGGATGGTTGCCGCACTGACACCGCGAAGTTTCAGTGCATCCTGATCATCATCGTGTTGCTCATGGGTGAGTTTTCCATCTTCATACCAGAAACCGGTGTCGGGATGCTGGGCCAGAATCAGAAAGATCTCCAGCAGGGCAAAGGGATAGGTCTCGAAGGTACGCTCATGGGTGACCTCAATGAAGCCCTTGCGACTCTGAAAACGTTTGTTGATCGGTAGCGGTTCAGCAGAGTCATCGGCGAGCAGTATCTGCTCCTGGAACAGCTGCAGTAGCATCTCGTTTAGCCGTTCCAGCTCCATCACCGTGCGGTAGTAGACCTTCATGAAGTGCTCGACCGCCAGCTTTCCATCCTCGTCACGGTAACCGAACATCTGGGCCAGAGTGCGCTGATGATCAAACAGGAGCCGATCCTCACGTCGTCCTGTTAGATCGTGAAGACCGAATCTTATCTTCCAGAGGAAGGCCTGTCCCTCAGCCAGATCACGATACTCATCTTGGGTCAGGAAACCGTGATCGACCAGCTCGCCCAGTGTGTCGACACTGTAGTGGCGTTTGGCGACCCAGCCGATCATCTGAATATCACGCAGTCCACCGGGTCCCTCTTTGATGTTGGGTTCCAGGTTGTAGGCGGTGTCGTTGAACTTGTGGTGACGCTGCTGCTGCTCACGCCACTTCGCTTCGAAGAAGCTGCGTCCAGGCCAGAGTCGATCGGGTCCAACACGGGTGCGCATCTCACTGAACAGTGCTTCTGGACCGCAGATCTGTCGCGCTTCCATCAGATTTGTCGCGACAGTGATATCGGCCTCTGCCTCACGTTCACAATCTTCCAGCGTGCGAACACTCTGTCCCACCTCCAGGCCGATGTCCCAGAGCAACATTAGCAGTGCTTCGATCTGCGGCTGGTAGGCCTCGGGTTCAACCTTGCCAAATAGCAACATGATGTCGATATCTGAACCGGGGTGGAGTTCGCCGCGGCCATATCCGCCAACGGCTATCAGGGCGAGTTCACTCATGTTCTCGCCGATGACGTGCAGCCAGGCGCGACTCAGTAGCGCGTCGATCAGCTTGGCGCGTTGGTTGACCAACGTCGTTACTGCACAGCCCGCAAGGAAGCGCTCGTGCAGTACCGTGTTGCCTTGCTGTAGCGCGTTTCTAAAGAGTGGAAGAGGGGAGGTCGTTGTCACTATCTCGCGGTCAAACGACTCCGCATCAAATAACTCTGCATCGTCGCAGCTACGACGGTCCCTTGAGAGATTGTCCATGAAGGTTAAGTAACCAGCTTAGAACTGTTCGTCACTGCGGCGGGTCAACACCTCATGACCATCGGCAGTAACGAGAATGGTGTGCTCCCACTGTGCAGAGAGGCTGCGATCCTTGGTGACGACGGTCCACTTGTCGGGTAGTACTTTAATGTCACGCTTACCAGAATTGACCATCGGCTCAATGGTGAAGATCATTCCAGGTTCTAGAAACAGGCCGGTGTTGGGCTCTCCATAGTGAAGAACCTGTGGATCTTCGTGAAACTCTTCACCGATACCGTGACCACAGTACTCACGTACAATAGTGTATTTACTCGCCTCGGCATGCTTCTGAATCGCGTGACCGATATCGCCAAGGCGTGCGCCCGGTTTGACCATCTCGATACCGAGCATCAGGCACTCATGAGAGACACGACTCAGACGCTCGGCGATGATGCTCGGTTTGCCGATGAAGAACATCTTGCTGGTATCGCCGTGGTAACCCTCTTTGATGACGGTGATGTCTACATTGACGATGTCGCCTTTTTTCAGTCGTTTGTTACTTGGAATGCCGTGACAGACCTGATGATTGACTGAGGTGCAGATCGATTTGGGAAATCCGTGGTAGTTGAGTGGTGCGGGGATCGCCTGTTGCACGTTAACGATGTGTTCATGACAGATTCTGTCGATCTCGTCAGTGGTGATGCCGGGCTGAATATGGGGTTCAATCATCTCCAGTACCTCAGCCGCAAGTCGGCCAGCGATACGCATCTTTTCGATCTCTTCCTGGGTCTTTATTTTGACGCTCATTCTCTATCCTCTTGAAAGAGATGCTAATTATTGTGTTTGTGTGGTTTTTGCGTGACGGGCTGAACTGGCCCTGAATCGCATCTCCACGTTGTTGTTGTGCGCTGGGTATGGTATAAATCGCGCGCCTTTTAGGCAAATTCGAACATAAATCGACAACAGGTTGTTGCAGGGTGCCCGAATCAACTACGGGTTGCACGGCCAGATTTATGTGAGTCCCAACCCAAACTGGAGAAATTAAGTAATGTCAAAAGTAACAATGCGTGAAATGTTGGAGGCCGGTGTTCACTTCGGTCACCAGACCCGCTACTGGGATCCCAAGATGGCTCCCTACATTTTCGGTCACCGTAACAAGATCCATATCATCAACCTCGAGCAGACCCTGCCGTTGTTCAATGATGCGGCCAATTATATCGGTAGCATCGCTGCTCGTAAGGGTAAGGTTCTATTTGTCGGCACCAAGCGTGCGGCACAGAACGCGGTTAAAGAGCACGCCGAGCGTTGTGGCATGCCTTTCGTAAACCATCGCTGGCTCGGTGGCATGCTGACCAACTTCAAGACCATCAAGCAGCGTGTTAAGCGCCTGAAGGATCTTGAGGCGATGGAGCAGGACGGAAGTATCAGTCGCTTCAGTAAGAAGGAAGCACTGGTCCTGAAACGTGAGCAGGAGAAGCTTGAACGCAGTCTGGGTGGTATCAAGAACATGGACTACCTGCCTGACGCACTGTTTATCGTTGATGTTGGCTATGAGAAGAACGCGGTAATGGAAGCGGTCAAACTCGGTGTTCCTGTCATTGGTGTCGTTGATACCAACAATAGCCCCGATAATATCGACTACGTTATTCCTGGTAATGATGATGCGATCCGTTCTATTCAGCTCTACACCGCTGGTATGGCTGACAGCATCATGGATAGTCGTGCCGCAGACGTTCAGCAAATGACTAAGTCTAGCGACGAGTTTGTTGAGGTTCAGGAGGAGGCTGAGGCTGAGGTCGAGGCGGAAGCGGGTGCAGAAGAAGCAGCCAAGGGCTGATTATTCGATCTGAATATGTGCAACCGGTCGTTCTGACCGGTTGCTTTTCTACAGAGTTATTACGTTTTATATAGAGGTAAATAGTTATGGCAATCACTGCAGCACTGGTCAAGGAACTGCGCGAGCGTACCGGTTCCGGCATGATGGAGTGCAAGAAGGCACTGGTTGAAACCGATGGCGATATCGATGCCGCTATCGAGAACATGCGTAAGAGTGGTCTGGCCAAGGCCGACAAGAAGGCGGGTCGTACCGCCGCAGAAGGCATGATTGTTGTTAAGAAGAGTGATGACAGCAAAAAACTGGTGATGGTTGAGGTCAACTGTGAAACCGACTTCGTTACCAAGGGTGATGATTTCAATAACTTTGCAAGTGCCGTTGCTGAGGCCGTTCTTGCCAATATGCCTGCCGATATGGATGCACTGCAGGCAGTGACGATGGCTGATGGCGTGTCTATTGCTGACTCGCTCAAGGCGATGATCGCCAAGATCGGTGAGAACATGAGTGTGCGTCGCTTTGCGACCTTCGAAACCAGCAACGGTCATCTGGCTAGCTATCTTCACGGTGGCCGCATTGGTGTGGTTGTTGAGATGGAAGGTGGTGATGAGGCGCTGGCTCGTGATGTTGCGATGCACGTTGCAGCAAGTCGTCCACAGTGTGTCTCTGAGGCCGATGTCGATGCTGACGTGATCGAGAAAGAGAAGGCAATCTTCAGCGCTCAGGCTGCTGAGAGCGGTAAGCCAGCCGAGATCATCGAGAAGATGGTTGTTGGTCGTATCAATAAGTTCCTTAAAGAGATCACCCTGCTGGGACAGCCCTTTGTTAAGGATCCCGATCAGACCGTTGAGAAGCTGCTGGGCGGTGCGAGTGCTAGCGTAATCCGTTTCGAGCGTCTTGAGGTAGGTGAGGGTATCGAGAAGAAGGTCGAGAACTTTGCTGATGAGGTCATGGCCCAGGTTAAGGGTTAATGATCTAAAGGGTTGTATGGAACGGTGCATTCTGGTCGTTTCATACCATCCTTAAAGTTTTTAGGTGGGGTCGCATAGCGACCCCATTTTATAGGAGGCTCATGAACCTGGGTGAGCAATACAACGATATTACGATTCTGCTGGAGCACCGATGTCTGAAAACGAGCTGACCTATAAACGACTACTGCTGAAACTGAGCGGAGAGGCCCTGATGGGTTCCGGTGACTACGGTATTGATAACGCAGTTATCGAACGTGTTGCTGGTGAGATTCGCGATATTGTTAAACGCGGTGTAGAGGTCGGTCTGGTGATAGGTGGGGGCAATATCTTCCGCGGAATCAGTCTCTCGGCATCGGGTATGCAGCGCTCGAATGCTGACTATATGGGTATGTTGGCGACAGTAATGAATGCACTGGCAATGCAGGATACGCTTGAGCGCATCGGCGTCCCAGCCAAGGTGATGTCTGCAATTCCGATGGCTCCCGTTTGTGAGGCATTTGATCGGCGTAAGGCACTTGCAGCGATGCAGGCCGGTGAGGTCGTGCTATTTGCGGCGGGCACGGGTAATCCCTATTTCACTACCGATTCAGCGGCTAGTCTGCGTGCCATCGAGATTGGCGCCGATATTATGCTTAAGGCAACCAAGGTCGACGGTGTCTACTCAGACGATCCGATGAAGAATCCAGATGCTGAACGCTACGAAACGCTCAGTTATGACGAAGTGGTTGAGCGCAAGCTAGGCGTCATGGATACCACGGCTGTGGTGCTCTGTCGCGATCAACAGATGCCATTGGGCGTATTCGATATTAATAATGAAGGTGCTTTGATGAAGATCGTCTCTGGCGAGCGCATCGGCACCATTGTTCAATAGGAGAGGTTTTCATGATTGATGAACTGAAGCAGGATGCCACGACCCGCATGGGGAAGAGCATTGAATCACTGAAAAATGAACTGACCAAGATCCGAACTGGCCGTGCACATACCAGTCTGCTCGATCACGTGAAAGTAGAGCTCTATGGTCAGCTGATGCCGTTGAGTCAGGCTGCAACTATTACAGTGAGTGATTCACGCACCCTTTCAATTACCCCATGGGACAAGGGTAATACCAAGGATATCGAGAAGGCGATTGCCACCTCCGATCTCGGCCTTAATCCGATGAGCGCGGGTGAAGTGATTCGTGTGCCGCTACCTCCGTTGACTGAGGAGCGTCGTAAGGACATGATCAAAATCGTCCGTGGCGAAGGCGAAGCTGCCAAGGTGGCGATCCGAAATATCCGCCGCGATGTGTTGAGTGATATCAAGGATCTGCAGAAGGAGAAGGAGATCTCTGAGGATGATGAGCGGCGTGCACAGGATGATGTGCAGAAGATCACCGACAAACATACTGGTGAGGTTGATAAGCTGCTCGAGATCAAAGAGAAGGATCTGATGGAGATCTAAAGGATCTTCATAAATCACAATAAGTATGGAAAGAGAGTCATAAATAGAAGATGAACGACTCTGTCGAACAACCCGACTTAGAACGACTGGGTAGTGCCGTGCCGCGTCATGTTGCCATCATCATGGATGGCAACGGTCGCTGGGCAGAACAGCGTAAAAAAATGCGCTTCTCAGGACACAAGGCCGGGGTTGATTCGCTACGGCAGGTGGTTCGGTGCTGTAGTGATAAAGGCATTAAAGCGCTTACAGTTTTTGCCTTCAGTAGTGAGAATTGGCGACGACCTAAAGAGGAAGTCGGCCTGCTGATGGATCTGTTTTTGATCAGTCTGCGCCGTGAAATAAAACGACTGCATAAAAATAAGGTTCGCATGAACTTTATCGGCGATATCTCTGCCTTCCCGAAGAAATTACAGAAAGAGATTGCAGCTGCACAGGAGCTGACAATCGAAAATAGTGGTTTGACCTTTACCATTGCCGTTAACTACGGCGGAAGATGGGATATCACTGAAGCGATGCGTGGAGTCGCTCGGGAGGTTGCTGAAGGCAATCTTGCACCCGATGCGATTACCTCCGAGCATATCGAACGTTACCTCTCGCTCCGAGAGCTTCCTGAGCCCGATCTCTTTATCCGTACTGGTGGAGAGATGCGTATCAGTAATTTTATGCTGTGGCAGCTCGCCTATTCAGAACTCTATTTTACCGACACCTTGTGGCCAGATTTTAAAACTGAAGCGTTTGCGTCGGCACTCGAGTCGTTTGCCAATCGCCAACGTCGATTTGGAATGACCGGTAATCAGGTGGAGCAGATCAAGGGTGCTTAAACAGCGTCTGATTACAGCAGCTGTCCTCATACTGATTGCCTTCGCCGCTATCTTCGGCCTCAGCTCGTCACAGCTCTCCATACTATTTGCAGCGATTGCGCTTGCAGGAGCGTGGGAGTGGGGGCGTCTGATTGGTCTTGAGCGTCCTCTTGCCAAACTGGCCTATCTGATCCTGTTGATTCTACTGCTCTATGCCGGATGGACGCTTTCTGAAATACCTGTTCTGGTAACGAATCTACTTATCGCAACCGCAGTTGTCTGGGTTGTGATAATTGCAGCGATTGTTCGTTATCGGGGTGAGAGCGGTGTAACCGTTGTGACGCGCCTCTTTCATGCTGTCGCAGGTCTCTGGCTACTCAGTTCTACCTGGCTTGCATTACTACTAATTCACCGCGGGCAATTCTCTCCTGTCGTTGATGAGACGCTGCCCAGTGGTGCGCTTTCGCTACTCTATATGCTTACCTTGATCTGGGTGGCTGATAGTGGTGCCTACTTCTCTGGAAGACGTTTTGGAAAGAACCGTCTTGCGCGTTATGTAAGTCCCGGTAAGACCCTCGAGGGCGCGTTCGGTGCACTGTTGGCCGTTTCAATTTGGGCGCTTCTTGGAGCCTATCTCTTTGGTCTAAATATTGAGCAGGGTCTGTTGCTCGTTGTTGTGAGTTTGATAACGGCTCTCTTCTCGATTGCTGGAGACCTTTACGAAAGTCTGCTTAAACGACGCATCGGTCTTAAAGATAGTGGACAGCTGTTGCCGGGGCATGGCGGTGTGCTGGATCGAATCGATAGTCTACTCGCGGCAGCCCCCATCTTTCTGCTCGGTCTGTCTCTTCTGGGAGGGAAGTGGTGATTTCAATCACGGTTCTTGGAGCCACCGGTTCGATTGGTGTAAGTACGCTTGATGTATTAGCGCGCCATCCGGAGCAGTACCTTGTCTATGCCCTTACGGCTAATCGTGATGTGGAGCGACTCACTGAGCAGGTTGTTCAATTTAATCCCCGCTACGCGGTAATGGCCGATTCTTCATCTGCAGAGCGACTTGTGGGTAAGCTTGCAAGTCTTGATGTCGATACTGAAGTACTCTCGGGTGTCGAAGGTCTTGAGCGAGTCTCATCCGCTGCAGAGGTTGACTATGTGATGGCAGCGATAGTTGGGGCAGCCGGATTGATGCCAACCCTTGCAGCGGCACGCGCTGGTAAACGGGTGCTGCTCGCCAATAAAGAGGCGTTAGTCATGTCAGGTCATCTCTTTATGGAAGAGGTGAAGGCTAATGGTGCCGAGTTACTGCCGATCGATAGTGAGCACAATGCAATTTTCCAGAGCATGCCGCAGAACTTTGTGTCGGGTCTGGAAAAGGTTGGCGTGAATAAGATATTGCTGACGGCATCGGGTGGACCATTTCGAACCATGCCGATTGATCAGCTCCACGATGTGACGCCTGACCAGGCCTGTGCACACCCGAACTGGGAGATGGGTCGAAAGATTTCGGTCGATTCGGCGACGATGATGAATAAAGGATTGGAGGTGATAGAGGCCTGCTGGCTCTTTCATACCTCACCAGAGCTGATACAGGTAGTCGTACATCCTGAGAGCGTGATCCACTCGATGGTGCAGTATAACGATGGTTCCGTGTTGGCACAGCTAGGCAACCCGGATATGCGCACACCTATAGCACATGCTCTGGCATGGCCAGATCGAATCAGCTCCGGTGTGGAGAATCTCGATCTGTTCGCGATTGCACAACTCAACTTCGAACAGCCCGATCTCGACCGTTTCCCCTGTCTACGACTCGCCTACGAAGCGATCAGTACGGGAGGCACGGCACCGTCGATATTGAATGCTGCTAATGAGGTTGCGGTTGATGCCTTCCTTGGAAAGCAGATTCGTTTCACCCAGATACCGCAGTTGATCGAATCGGTACTCACTGAGATCAGCGTCACAGCCGCCGATTCGCTTGATCAGGTACTCGCTGCGGATAGTGAGGCCAGAGCGTGCGCCACTGAGAGGGTGTCTGCCGAAGTGCAGCGCTAGGATATGAGTCAATTGCTCGTATCGATCGCCTCATTTGTTCTTGTTGTTGGTGTGCTGATTACCGCACACGAGTTTGGCCACTTCTGGGTGGCCCGTCGTCTCGGTGTGAAGGTGTTGCGTTTCTCTATCGGCTTCGGCAAACCCCTTATCAAGTGGCAGGGCCGAGATCAGACCGAGTATGTGGTCGCTGCGATTCCGTTGGGTGGCTACGTCAAGATGCTCGATGAGCGAGAGGGTGAGGTCGATCCTCAAGACCTGCCACAGGCCTTTAACCGAAAATCACTTCCGGTTCGTTCGGCCATTGTCGCAGCAGGGCCGGTCTTCAATTTTATTTTTGCGATTTTCGCTTACTGGCTGATGTTTATGCATGGTGTCAGTGGGGTGCGACCTGTTATTGGTGATGTGGCCCCGCAGACGATCTCATCTGCTGCTGGTTTTATCAGTGGTGATGAGATTCGCACCATTGACGGTTCCAGTATTAACTCCTGGGAAGAGGCTCTCTTCACGCTGCTAGAGGCGACGGTCAAGGGCGAGGCGGTAAATGTTGAGGTGATTCGCCCCGAGGTTGGTCTCCTAGAGCGGAGACTGGATCTCTCCCGCGCCCCTGATGCCCTTAAAAAAAGCGATCTATTGAAGAATCTCGGTCTGAGCGTTTGGCGACCAGAGATACCTCCGTTGATTGCATCGCTCGAACAGAATGGCCCTGCTGAGCGGGCTGGCTTTCTTGCCGGTGATCGAATCTTATCAGCGAACGATCTGAGCTTTGAGGGATGGAGCGAGTGGACGAAATATGTCCGTGAGCGCCCTGAATCGCTGATCAGGGTTGTGGTTGAACGAGGTGGTGAGTCGGTTGAACTTGCACTCAAATTGGGTAGAAAGGGCGCGCGCTGTGCTGAAGGCTACGGGTACATGGGCGCCTCGGCCAAGGTGCCAGTGGGATACGGAAGTAATCTTCGTATTGAAACGGCCTATTCACCGCTTGATTCCGCCAGCCGGGCACTTACTCGCACCTGGGATGTCTCACTGCTGACGGTGAAGATGATTGGTAAAATGCTGTTGGGCGAGGTGTCGCTGAACAACCTGAGCGGACCGGTAACAATTGCAAAATACGCCGGCGAATCGAGCAGAATTGGTTTGTCGGCACTGCTTGGTTTTATGGCGCTGGTTAGTGTCAGCCTCGGTGTGCTGAATTTACTGCCAATTCCCGTTCTCGATGGTGGGCATCTACTCTATTACCTTGTAGAATCCGTCAAGGGATCGCCCCTGTCAGAGGAGGCTCAGCTTGCCGGTCAACGATATGGCATCGCTGCACTGCTACTGCTGATGATGTTGGCGCTCTATAACGATCTTGTCAGGCTTATCTGTTGAATAACAGGGGCTTATCGGCAAGGGTTGGAAGCTTTTTAACTAATAATCAACAATGGTTTGGTAATGACGATATTTAGGCGTTTTCTGCTTCTTCTACTGCTCCCAACCACCCAGGTATTCGCGGTAGAGAGCTTTGAGATCAAAGATATTAGGGTAGAGGGACTGCAGCGCATCTCGGCAGGCACGGTATTTAACTACCTGCCGGTCAAGGTCGGCGACCAGCTTAACGACTCCAGCTCCAGTGATTCAATCAGGTCACTGTTTAAAACCGGTTTTTTCAAAGATGTTCGTCTTGAGCGTGAGGGCGACGTTTTAGTGGTCTTCGTGGTGGAGCGCCCGGCGATCTCAGACGTCAATATCAGTGGCAATAAGGATATCGAGACCGAACAGCTGCTCGAGGGCCTGAAGCAGGTCGGTCTGGCCGAAGGTCGTGTGTTTGACCGCTCACTGCTGGCCAAGGTGGAGCAGGAGCTGCAGCGCATGTACTTTGCGCGCGGGAAGTATGGTGTGAAGATTCAGTCCACCATGACCCCGTTGGAGCGCAACCGTGTTGATATCAATATCGATGTCTCCGAGGGGCGTGCGGCACGTATCAAGGAGATCAACATCATCGGCAATGAGGCGTTTGATGATGGTGACCTGCTCGATGAATTCCAGCTCAGCACCTCGACGATGTTCTCTTTTTATACCAAATCAGACCAGTATTCTCGTGAGAAGCTGAGTGCCGATCTGGAGATGCTGCGCTCGTTCTACCTCAATCGCGGATATATCAATTTCGTGATTAACTCGACTCAGGTCTCCATTACACCCGACAAGAAAGATATCTATGTCACCATCAATCTCACCGAGGGTGATGTCTATACAATCAGTAGTGTGAAAATGGCGGGTGATCTCGTGGTTCCAGCTGAGGAGCTTCTACCTCTGGTTAAGATCGACAATGGTGAGACCTTTTCACGGAAGAAGACCACCACTGCCTCGAGCGCAATCAGTGACCGCCTTGGAGATGATGGTTACGCCTTTGCCAATGTGAATACCATTCCCGATATCGACAAGGAGAAGAAACAGGTCGCATTGACCTTCTTTGTTGATCCCGGCAATCGTGTCTATGTCCGACGCATTAACTTTATTGGTAATACCAAGACCAAGGATGAGGTGTTACGTCGCGAGATGCGCCAGATAGAGGGTGGCTGGATTTCAACCTCGAAGGTCAACCGCTCACGTATTCGACTACAACGTCTCAACTACTTCGATCGTGTCAATGTTGAAACACCCGCAGTACCGGGGAGTGCGGATCAGGTCGATGTAAACTTCTCAGTTGATGAGAAACCTTCGGGTAATCTGATGGCGGCGGTCGGCTACTCACAGACTCAGGGTGCAATTTTCAATGCCAGTATTACCCAGGATAATTTCCTGGGTGAGGGCAAACGGGTTTCTCTCGCCTTCAACAACAGTGACGTCAACACCGTATACAGTCTCTCTTACCTCGATCCCTACTTCACCATGGACGGGCTGAGTCTCGGTCTGAATGCGAGTTATAAAGAGACCGACGCGGAAGAGGCAAACATTTCGAGTTATACGACCGATAGTAAGGGCCTCGGTATCACGATGGATATCCCAATCAATGAATACGATACCGTCTCATTGGGCCTCTCCTATGAGAACCTGGCCGTACATACTGGGCCCTACACCTCAACAGAGATTACAGATTTCCTAGCCAATGAAGGTGATGTCTTCGATAACGTCTCGCTACGTCTGGGTTGGGCACACGATACCCGTAATAAGGTGGTCTTCCCGACGGAGGGAGGGCTGCAGAGTTTGAATGCAGATATCACTGTTCCGGGACTCGATCTTGAGTACTACACACTCTCATATCGCCATAACCGTTACTTCCCAATTGCCAAGCACCTGACCATGGCGATCAAGGCTAATGTTGCCTATGGCGAGAGTTATGGAGAAACGGAAGAGTTTCCCTTCTTCCGAAACTACTATGCGGGTGGTATACGTTCTATTCGTGGTTTCAGAGACAACACCATCGGTCCACGTGACTCAAGTAATAATCCCTTGGGTGGCAATCTGAAACTGGTGGGTAATGGTGAGCTGATCTTCCCATTTCCCTTCGCACTCGATAGCAATACTTTCCGCATGAGTCTCTTCGGTGATATCGGTAGTGTCTACGGTACCGTGCAGGACTTTGATGCCGAAGAGCTACGCTACTCGGCGGGTGTTGCCGCTACCTGGCTTTCACCGCTTGGGCCCATGAGCTTCAGCTACGCATTTCCCTTTAACGACAAGAGCAGTGATGAGACTGAGTCATTCCAGTTCACACTGGGCTCAACCTTCTAGAATTAAAACGAGGATTCTGCTTTGAAAAAGATCTCCGCACTATTTGTTTCACTCCTGATGCTTGCAGCGACCACAGGTACCGCCTGGGCTCAGGAGTACAAGGTTGGTTTTGTTAATACGGCGAAACTGCTTGAATCCACCCCACACGCCAAGGCGGCAAGGGATCTGCTCGCTAAGGAGTTCAAGTCTCGCGATGAGCTGCTTGTCTCCGGAAAGAAGGCGCTGAGTAAAGATGAAGATATGCTATCCAAAGATGGAGCAATCATGAGCGAATCAGCGCGCCGTGACCTTGAACGCTCTATCCGTGACCAGAAACGCGATCTGAAGAGAAGCCAGGAGGAGTTCCGTGAGGACTTCAATATTCGTCGTAATGAAGAGCTGAGAAAACTACAGCGAACTGTGTATGACGCAATCACCGCAGAGGCGAAGAGTCAGAAGTTCGATATCGTGATGGGCGAGGGTGTTATTTTCGCGAGTACTCGTGTCGATCTGACTGAAGCGGTGATGAAACGCCTCAAGGCAGAGTTCGGTAAATAATCAGTAGCAGGGTCGGTAGCCGTGTCATATACACTGGGTGAGCTTGCGGAGCTGACAAATGCCGAGCTCCGCGGCGATCCCTCCCGGTCAATCTCCGCGATAGCAACATTAAATAACGCGGGGCCGAATCAACTCTCTTTTTTTACAAACAGTCGCTATCGACAGGAGCTTCTGAATACTACGGCTGAGGCCGTGGTGATTTCATACCAGGAGGTCGATGCCTCGCCTGTTGATGCGTTGGTGGTTGATAATCCACGTGCCATCTACGCACAGATCGCAAAGCTTCTATACCCTGAGCCACAGGCGTCTGCTGGCTGTCATCCATCGGCCACTGTCAGTGATGATGCAACCATTGATCCGACAGCCTCGATTGGTGCCAACTGTTTTATCGATCGAGGGGCAAGTATTGGTGCGGGTGTGCAGATAGGTCCGGGTTCTGTCATCAGTAAGGGCGTCGTGGTAGGTGCAGCCAGTAGGCTGGTGGCAAATGTCACCCTCTGTGATGGCGTATGCATTGGTGAACGAGTGCTACTCCACCCAGGAGTTGTTATTGGTGGTGATGGTTTTGGTCTCGCCAACAACAATGGCGTCTGGGAGAAGGTGCCGCAGATTGGTTCGGTAACAGTTGGCGACGACGTTGAAATTGGAGCCAATACCACGGTTGATCGTGGTGCGCTAGAAGATACCGTGATCGAAGAAGGAGTGAAGCTCGATAACCTGATTCAGGTCGCTCACAACGCCCATATCGGTGCGCACACCGCAATTGCTGCATGCACCGGTATCGCAGGATCGGCCAAAATTGGAAAGCGCTGCACTATCGCCGGTGCAGCAGTGGTAGTTGGTCACATTGAGATCGTCGACGATGTGCATATTAGCTGCATGTCAGTGGTTACCAAGAGTATTCGTCATCCGGGTAGCTACTCATCAGGATCACCTCTGCAGGAGAGCGGGGAGTGGCGAAAGAATGCCGTTAGAATGAAGCAGCTCGATGCAATGGCGCGTAAAATCAAGGCGTTGGAAGATCGCTGAGCGTGGTATTATGGCTCGTTTCAGCCACTAAACACGTGATAACAACAGAAAAGGATTGGTGTCTTGGAAACTATAGAAATTAATGAGGTGATGAAGTTACTTCCTCACCGCTACCCATTTTTGCTGATCGATCGCGTGCTCAATATTGTTCCGGGCGAAACACTGACTGCGCTCAAAAATGTGACGGTTAATGAACCCTTTTTCCCGGGCCATTTTCCACAAAAGCCGATTATGCCGGGTGTACTCATCCTTGAGGCAATGGCTCAAGCAACAGGGCTACTAGCGTTTCGTACAGAGGAGCAGCCGGAGGAGCGTAATACGCTCTACTATTTTGTTGGTATCGACAAGGCTCGTTTTAAAAAACCGGTTGGACCGGGTGATCAACTGATCCTGACGGTCAATCTGCTTCGGGTTAAACGTGGTATCTGGGTGTTTGATGCCGTTGCAAAGGTCGACGATGCTGTCGTGGCGACGGCTGAGATTATGTGTACAGAGAGAGAAATTGAATCTTGATTCACCAAGCAGCGATCATTGATCCAAATGCAAAGCTGGGCAGTAATGTTTCGGTAGGACCCTATTCGATAGTTGGTGCCGATGTTGAGATCGGTGATGGGACCACGATCGGTCCTCATGTAGTGATCGAGGGGCCCACAAGAATTGGTGCTGAGAACAAGATCTATCAGTTTGCCTCACTTGGTGGTGACCCGCAGGACAAGAAGTATGCCGATGAGCCAACCCTTCTGGAGATAGGTGATCGCAACGTCATTCGTGAATATTGCACCTTCAGTCGAGGGACAACCCAGGGCGGTAATCTCACCAAGCTTGGTGACGACAATTGGGTCATGGCCTATGTACACATAGCGCACGACTGCATCGTTGGAAATAATACAATCTTTGCCAACGGCACCTCACTGGCGGGACACGTCACCGTCGATGACTATTCAATACTTGGCGGATTCACACTGGTTCATCAGTTCTGCTCAATCGGTGCTCACGCCTTTTGCGGGATGGGCAGTGCGATTGCCAAAGATGTGCCGCCCTTTGTAATGGTCAACGGAAACCCTGCACATCCGCACGGTCTTAACTCAGAGGGACTCAAGCGTCGTGGTTATAGTGCTGAAGCGATGTCGACGCTGCGCAAGGCCTATAAGGTCCTTTACCGCTCCGGCCTGGGACTTGGTGAGGCGATACGCGTACTCGAAGAGATGTCTGCAGCCTGTAGTGAGCTGAATATTCTCATCGAGTTCCTACAGCGCCAGACCCGTGGCATCGTCCGCTAATCACAGAAGCTGATCAGTTTCACACAGCGATGTTACGTATTGGAGTCGTAGTCGGAGAGGCATCGGGTGATACACTCGGCGCCGCCTTGATGTGTGCGCTGCAACAGCGAATACCGAATGTTGAATTTGTAGGTATTGGTGGTCCAAAGATGGTGGCGCTGGGTTGCAACTCACTCTACCCGATGGAACGCCTCTCGGTAATGGGTATCTCAGAGGTGTTTGGTCGTCTCCGTGAACTGCTCTCTATTCGTGCTGATCTGGTGAAGTACTTCATTGCTGATCCGCCTGATCTATTCATCGGTATCGATGCACCCGATTTCAATCTAACTCTTGAACGCAAACTCCGTGAGCGAGGTATTAAGACCGCGCACTATGTCAGTCCATCCGTCTGGGCATGGCGACAAGGGCGAGTAAGGAAGATTGCACGTTCTGTTGATCTGATGTTGACGCTGTTTCCCTTCGAGAGCGCCTTTTACGAATCTCATTCGTTACCGGTTCGTTTTGTTGGTCATCCACTAGCCGATCAGATACCTCTTGAAGTTGATCGTCACGAAGCGCGAGAGAGGCTTGGTTTACCAGCGGAGGCCAGCATAATTTCCCTGCTTCCGGGCAGCCGTATGAGTGAAGTGTCGCGACTCAGTGAACTCTTTATCGCTACGGCGAACTGGTGTGACAAACAGCGAATGGGTTTGAAGTTTGTGGTGCCACTGGCAAATACGAAGATACGAACATACTTTGAAACTGTGCTGAAACAGCGTGCTCCCGGTCTCGAAATCGAACTATTTGATGGGCAGGCCTCACAGGTAATGGCTGCTTCGGATGCGGTACTACTCGCCTCTGGAACCGCTTCATTGGAAGCGATGTTGATCAATCGGCCGATGGTGGTCGCCTATCGCCTAGCCAAGTTAACTAATTTTCTGCTCTATGGGATTGGCATGTTGAAAAGTAAATATGTTTCATTGCCCAACCTGCTTGCCGACAGTCCACTGGTTGAAGAGTTTATCCAGGATGCAGCGACGCCTGACTCCCTTGGTGGTGCCTTATTGCGTCTGCTCGATAGTGAGATCGGGAAAAAATGTGAGCTTGCGCAGCAGTTTAATCGGATTCATCAGTCACTGCGGCTCAATGCGAGTGAGAGTGCAGCCGATGCGCTTTTGGAGTTAATGCACTCATGAGTGATCAGATAGAACTGATCTTTGCGGCTGACACAAAGCTGGTTGCAGGTGTCGATGAGGTTGGGCGTGGTCCACTCGCAGGTCCTGTGGTGGCTGCGGCTGTTATTCTCGATCCAGAACAACCCATTGAGGGGTTGGCTGACTCGAAGAAGTTGAGTGAAAAGCGCCGAGAGATACTGGCCGAAGAGATACGTGAAAAGGCACTTGCCTGGGCATTGGGGCGGGCCGAGGTGGCAGAGATCGATGAGATCAATATTCTACAGGCGAGTCTGCTTGCAATGCGTCGCGCTATTGAACAACTTGATCCACTCCCCGAGCACGCCTTGATTGACGGAAATAAGTGTCCAACACTGTTGCCCTGTAGTGCTGAGTCGATTGTTAAAGGTGACAGCAAAGTTGCATCGATCAGTGCTGCCTCGATACTGGCCAAGGTTAGCCGCGATCACGAGATGGTTGAGATGGATCGCATCTATCCCGGTTACGGGTTGGCGGGTCACAAAGGTTATCCCAGCAAGAAACATCTACAGGCACTTGAGGAGCTAGGAATTACTCCGATTCACCGTCGCTCCTATGCGCCGGTACGGCGTCTGCTTGAGTCTTAAATCAGATCCATATTGAGTGCTGTCAAGCCTTGAAAGAGTCGGGGTAATCCCGGAAACTTCATCTCATGACTCCCCCCTTTGTCCATCTACGTACCCATACTGAATACTCGCTTGTCGACGGTATCGTGCGCATCAAGCCGTTGGTTAAATCCGTGGCAGCCGCAGGGATGGCGGCAGTTGCGGTCACCGATCAGAGCAATCTATTTGCAATGGTCAAGTTCTATCGTGCGGCTCTGGGTGCTGGTATCAAACCAATCGTTGGTGCTGATGTCTGGATTGAGGGTGATGAAGAGAGCGGGGCGCCGAGTCGACTAGTGCTGCTGTGCAAGGATAGTGAGGGGTATCTTAATCTCTCAGAGCTGATATCGCGCAGCTATACGGAAGGGCAGGTGCGTGGTATCCCGATCCTGAAAAGAGCTTGGTTCGAAGGGACAACCGCAGGACTAATCGCACTCTCCGGTGGGCGAGAGGGAGATGTTGGGCAAGCACTGATAGCCGGTAATCAAACGCAAGCCAATGAACTGCTGATGGCTTGGCAACGACTCTTTCCCGATAGCTACTATCTCGAACTGCAGCGAACCGGAAGGGCCGATGAGGAGCGCTATCTGCACGCCGCCGTAGAGCTGGCGATGCAGCATCGTCTGCCAGTGGTGGCCACCAACGATGTCCACTTTCTTAAGCAGAATGACTTTGGAGCACACGAGGCACGCGTCTGTATTCACGATGGACGTACTCTGGATGACAAACGACGACCCAAACGTCATTCAGAACAGCAGTATCTGCGTTCACCAGAGGAGATGGCGGAGCTTTTTTCCGATATTCCTGAGGCGATAGCCAACAGTGTTGAAATAGCCCGACGCTGTAATCTCGAATTGAATCTGGGTACGCCGGTTCTACCCGACTTCCCGATCCCCCCCGGCATGACTGAGGCGGAGTTCTTCCGAGAAGAGTCACGGCAGGGACTTGAGCAGCGTCTTGAGCGCATTTTCGATAAAGCGTCTGCAGACTTCGCAGAGCTTCGCAAACCCTATGATGAGCGCCTTGAGATCGAACTCGACGTTATCAATAGCATGGGTTTCCCCGGTTACTTCCTGATCGTTGCTGATTTTATTCGATGGGCGAAGGAGAACGATGTACCGGTCGGACCGGGACGTGGTTCGGGTGCCGGTTCACTGGTTGCCTATGCACTGACGATTACCGATCTTGATCCGCTTGAATATGACCTGCTGTTCGAGCGATTCCTTAATCCCGAACGTGTCTCGATGCCTGATTTCGATGTCGACTTCTGCATGGAGGGACGCGATCGGGTTATCGACTATGTAGCCGAACACTATGGCCGTGAGAAGGTCTCGCAGATCATTACCTACGGTTCGATGGCGGCCAAGGCGGTCGTGCGTGATGTAGGTCGTGTGCTCGGGCACCCCTACGGTTTTGTCGATCGCATCGCCAAGATGATTCCGTTTGAGATCGGTATGACGCTGGAGAAGGCGCTTGAGGAAGAGGAGTTCAAGCGCGCCTATCAGGATGAGGATGAGGTGCGTGCCCTGGTCGATCTGGCGCGAGCGCTAGAGGGTTGTGCAAGAAACGCCGGCAAACATGCTGGTGGTGTTGTCATCGCCCCTTCCAAGCTGACCGATTTCTCTCCGCTCTACTGTGAAGAGGGCGGCGGTAATCTGGTTAGCCAGTTCGACAAGGATGATGTGGAGGCAGTGGGGCTGGTCAAGTTCGACTTTCTCGGTCTGCGTACCCTGACCATTATCGATTGGGCGCTGAAGACGATTAATCGCAAGCGCGTAGCGAATGGCGAGGAGCCGGTCGATATCAGCGCGATTCCACTTGAGGATGAGAAGAGTTTTAAACTCCTTAAGGCGTGTCAGACCACAGCCGTTTTCCAGCTCGAATCACGTGGTATGAAGGATCTTATCAAACGTCTTCAACCCGACTGTTTTGAAGATATTATCGCGCTGGTGGCGCTATTTCGCCCCGGTCCACTGCAGTCGGGCATGGTTGATAACTTTATCGATCGTAAACACGGTCGTGAACCTGTCTCCTATCCCGATGCGAAATATCAGCACGAATCACTAAAGCAAATTCTCGATCCAACCTACGGCGTTATTCTCTACCAGGAGCAGGTCATGCAGATCGCTCAGGTACTGGCCGGGTATAGCCTCGGCGGTGCCGACATGCTGCGCCGTGCGATGGGTAAGAAAAAGCCCGAAGAGATGGCCAAGCAGCGTACCGTGTTTGCCGAGGGTGCAGAGCAAAACGGTGTCGATTCAGTGCTGGCGATGAAGATCTTCGACCTGGTAGAGAAGTTCGCCGGTTACGGTTTCAATAAATCGCACTCGGCTGCCTATGCATTGGTCTCCTACCAGACCATCTGGCTCAAGACCTACTATCCTGCAGCCTTTATGGCGGCGGTGCTATCTGCTGATATGGATAACACAGATAAGGTAGTAACGCTGATTGAAGAGTGCCGCTCCATGGAGCTGGAAGTAACACCACCCAACGTTAATTTTTCAGAGCACGCCTTCTCCGTTACCGATGAGAACGTCATCGTCTATGGTCTTGGCGCTATCAAGGGGGTAGGTGAGGCGGCTATTGAGGGGATCGTTGCCGAACGTCTTGATAATGGTCTCTATCAGGATCTATTCGATCTCTGCCGTCGTATCGATCTGCGTAAAGCGAACAAACGCGTCATGGAGTCCCTAATTCGTGCCGGTGCCTTTGATTGTTTTGAAGGGGTGAATCGTGCCTCACTGATGGCGCAGTTGCCTGATGCACTTAAAGCGGCCGATCAGCACGCTAATAATGAGAGCGCAGGCATGGCGGATCTATTCGGTGGAACCAACGAGGATAGTGCAGCCCCCGTTACCCTTGTGACACTACCTGAGTGGGATGATGAGCAGCGGCTACAGGGCGAGAAAGAGACCTTGGGACTCTATCTGACTGGGCACCCGATAGAACGTTACGAGGCCGAAATAGAGCACTTTACCAGTGGACGAATCGAGAAGTTTGTCGGTGATGAGATGACGCCACCCGCTGGTGGTCAGGGCGGCGGTGGTCGACAGCGTGAGAAAATTGTCATGCTGGCGGGGCTGGTTGTCGGTATCCGAATGATGAACACGCGCCGAGGCAAGATGTCTTTCATCACACTTGATGATCGAACCGCCAGAATCGAAGTGCAGCTCTTTGATGACGACTACCAGAAGTATCGTAATATCCTCAATAAAGACCGAGTGCTGGTGGTTGAAGGCGGTCTTAGCTATGACGACTACTCCGGTGGTTTTCGCATGAAGGCACGAGAGCTGTTCGATATTGAACAGGCGCGTGAGCGCCACGCGAAACATCTGATGATTCACCTCGATTCGGCACGAATGGGGGAGGGGGTGGTCGATTCGATCGCTGCTGCACTGCGTCCTTTTACCGAAGGGCGCTGTAAGGTCTGTATCGACTACCTGCGCAGTGATGCCCGTGGTCCACTGACTCTGGGAGATGCGTGGAGTGTCCATCCGAGCGATAATCTACTGCATCGGCTGCGTGAGGTTGCCGGAACCGAATCGGTGACGGTTGAGTACGGCTGAACTGGCTTGCATCTGATTGGTGCAGCAGGTAACTTGAGCGCAGCGCATATTACAGAACAGAATTAAGAAGCGACGTTATGGACTTGAATTTTCTAGATTTTGAACAACCTATCGCTGAACTTGAGGCGAAGATTGAGGAGCTCCGTTTCGTTGGAGAAGACAACGAAATCGATATCGATAAGGAGATATCCCAGCTTCAGTCCGAAAGTCAGGCACTGACGGCCCGAATTTTTAGCTCGCTTGATGCTTGGCAGGTATCCCAGCTGGCACGTCATCCGCAGCGTCTCTATACCCACGACTATATCGAAAAGATTTTCACCGATTTCCAGGAGTTGCACGGCGATCGTGCCTTTGCTGATGACCCGGCAATAGTTGGAGGTGTGGCTCGTCTTGATGGACGCCCGGTGATGGTGATTGGCCATCAAAAGGGACGTGATACCAAAGAGAAGTTGCATCGTAATTTTGGCATGCCGCGTCCCGAGGGCTACCGTAAGGCGCTTCGCCTGATGAAGATGGCAGAGCGATTTGAGATGCCGATCTGCACCTTTATCGACACCCCCGGTGCCTACCCCGGTGTTGGTGCTGAAGAGCGTGGTCAGAGTGAGGCGATTGCTCGTAATCTGTTTGAAATGTCGACTCTGAAAACGCCAATTATCTGTACGGTTATCGGTGAAGGTGGCTCGGGCGGTGCGTTGGCTATCGGTGTGGGCGACTGGGTGATGATGTTGCAGTACAGCACCTATTCGGTTATCTCTCCAGAGGGTTGTGCCTCAATCCTTTGGAAGAGCGCCGAGAAGGCCTCAGATGCTGCTGAAGCACTGGGTATAACCTCGGAACGACTCAAAGAACTTGGGCTGATTGACCAGATTATCGGTGAGCCACTCGGTGGCGCGCATCGTGATACCGATGCGATGGCTGATAGTCTCAAACAGGCGCTGCTCTCCAGCCTTGATCGTATTGAAAACAAGTCGACCGACGATCTGCTCAGTGATCGATACGACCACTTGATGCGTTACGGTGTCTTCAAGGAGTAGTCACGGCAGCCGCATGGAACTCACTCCGGCAGCACTCCAACACTTCCTCAAGCAAACAGCAGGCACGCACCGCTACTGGATTGCACTCAGTGGCGGAATCGACTCTTCTGTTCTGCTTCATCTCTTGTCGCAATGCAGCTCTGAAATGGCTGCGTCCTCGCTACGCGCCGTGCATATCGATCACCAGCTTCAGCCTGAATCTTCCGGATGGGGTGTAATGTGTCGTGATATGGCCAGTTCGCTCGGTGTTGAATATCACGAAATCAAGGTCGAGGCACACGCTTCAAAAGGCGAGAGTCCAGAGGCGGCCGCTCGCAATGCCCGATACGCAACGTTGGAATCACTGATTGAGCCGGGAGATCTACTGCTCACTGCGCACCATCAGGAGGACCAGGCAGAGACGCTGATGCTGCAGCTAATGCGTGGCGCTGGGCCGAAGGGCCTTGCTTCGATGCCAACTACTACTCCCTTTGGTCGAGGAGAGCTGTTTCGACCGCTGCTTGAGTTTTCACGAGCAGAGCTAGAGGCGTATGCCGCTAAACATCAATTGAGCTGGATCGATGATCCAAGCAACGGTGATACCGGTTTCGATCGGAACTATCTTCGTCATGAGATCATGCCCTTGCTGCAGCGTCGCTGGCCGGCGGTTGCCAGAACGGTGTCACGATCTGCGAGCAACTGTGCCGAGGCATCAGACCTTCTCGATCAACTCGCTGAATTAGATCTGCAGGGAGTTCAGCGTCGCGACACGCTGCTTGTCAGTGAGCTCAATCGGCTCTCGGACTCTCGACAACGGAATCTGATCCGATTCTGGGTTGCCAGCCACCATCTACCGTTACCCGATAGCCGGCGTCTGGATGCGATCATGCAGCAGTTGCTACCGGCGAAAGAGGATGCGATGCCCTTGGTCAAGTGGCGTGGTGCGGAGGTCAGACGCTATCAGGGACGTCTCTATCTAATGCAGCCGCTTGCAGAGGCACCTGATAGAGCGCTGTCACTGGTTTGGCACCAAGAGAGTGTCATTGAACTGCCGCAGTCACTAGGTACATTGCAGATTCAGAAGGTGACGGGTGAGGGAGTCGCAGTTGCTCATCTTGAGCGCTGCGAGCTGAGCGTCTCATTTCGTCGTGGAGGTGAATACTGCAAAATTTCAGGCCATGCTCATCACAGAAAACTCAAGCAGCTGCTGCAGGAGCTGGGCGTACCGCCCTGGCAGCGAGGGCGGATTCCGTTGATCTACCTCGATAATGAGTTGGCAGCGATCGGCGATCGCTGGATCTGTGAACCATTCCAGGCCCAAGTCGGTGAATCGGGTGGAAAAATCGTCTGGAACAGCCCTTTTTAATTGAGGAATAGGCGCCGTTCTGTTACCTTGTGTCGCAAATTCCAGGTTCCTGTTGGGCCATACACAATCAAGAATTTCATCACTTAATGACACGATTTATTTTCATTACTGGCGGTGTTGTTTCTTCCCTTGGGAAGGGCATCGCTTCCGCCTCTCTGGGCGCTATTCTCGAGGCTCGCGGTCTCAAGGTAACGCTGCTTAAACTCGATCCCTACATCAATGTCGATCCCGGCACGATGAGTCCTTTCCAACATGGTGAGGTCTTTGTAACTGATGATGGTGCTGAGACCGACCTTGATCTTGGTCACTACGAGCGCTTTGTTCGTACCACCATGACGCAGCGTAATAACTTCACCACCGGACGCGTATACGAGAGTGTTATTCGTAAGGAGCGTCGCGGTGACTACCTCGGCGGTACCGTGCAGGTTATTCCGCACATCACCGACGAGATCAAACGTAAGATCGAAGCGGGTGCCGATGGTGCCGATATCGCCATGGTCGAGATCGGCGGCACCGTGGGTGATATCGAGTCACTGCCATTTCTTGAGGCTATTCGCCAGATGGGTGTTGAACTGGGTCGTGAGCGAACCCTCTTTATTCATCTCACCTTACTGCCCTATATTCCTACCGCCGGTGAGCTGAAGACCAAACCTACCCAGCACTCCGTAAAAGAGCTGCGCTCGATTGGTATCCAGCCCGACATCCTGCTCTGTCGAGCAGAGACCGACGTTCCCGATGATGAACGACGTAAAATCGCACTCTTCACCAACGTCAATGAGCGTGCTGTTATCTCTGCCGTTGATACCGACAGCATCTACAAGATTCCCGGTTTGCTGCATGAGCAGCATCTTGATGACATCGTCGTTGATCAGTTTGGGATTGATGTGCCCGCTGCCGATCTCTCAGACTGGGAGGCAGTGGTAGAGGCTCAGGCCAATCCCGAATCGACTGTAACCATCGGCATGGTCGGCAAGTACGTTGATCTCACAGAGGCCTACAAGTCGCTCTCAGAGTCTCTGATTCATGCAGGTATTCATACGCGCACCAAGGTCAATATCGTATATATCGATTCTGAAGAGATCGAGAAGAGTGGTGCTGGATGTCTCGAAGAGATGGACGCGATCCTTGTTCCAGGTGGATTCGGTGAACGAGGTGTTGAGGGTAAGATTGATGCGGTCCGTTATGCGCGTGAAAGTGGCGTTCCCTATCTAGGCATCTGTCTCGGCATGCAGGTCGCTGTGATTGAGTTTGCACGTAATGTCGCCAATCTCAGTGATGCGCACAGTACCGAATTCAAGCCGAGCTGTGCCGATCCTGTGATTGCGCTGATCACCGAGTGGAGCACCTCTGAGGGTGAGGTTGAGCGTCGCACCGAGACCTCCGATATGGGGGGTACGATGCGACTCGGCGGTCAAGAGTGTCGCCTTGCGGCCGGAACCCTGGCGCGTGATGTCTACGGTGAGGATGTGATTACCGAACGTCATCGTCATCGCTACGAATTTAATAACGGGTATATTGATGCGCTTGAGAAGGCGGGTCTCAAATTCTCCGGTAGATCGATGGATGGAAAGCTGGTGGAAACGGTCGAGATAGAGAACCACCCCTGGTTTATGGCGTGTCAGTTCCACCCTGAGTTCACCTCAACACCGCGCGATGGTCATCCGCTCTTTACCGGTTTTGTAAAGGCGGCAGTTGAACACTGCAATAACGCCACCCAGGCTGCGGAGGCGTAATGGAGCTTTGTGGATTTGAGGTGGGGCTTGAGCACCCACTGTTTTTGATTGCTGGCCCCTGTGCAATCGAGAGTGAACAACTCGCTATCGATACGGCTGGAGCGCTCAAAGAGATCACCGAGAAACTCGGTATCCCCTTCATCTATAAATCTTCATTCGATAAAGCGAACCGCTCTTCTCATGAGAGTTTTCGAGGTCCCGGTATTGAAGAGGGTCTGCGAATCTTGGCAGAGGCGAAGCGCCAGATCGGTGTGCCGGTGATTACCGATGTACATGAGGATACTCCACTGGGTGAAGTGGCCGATGTGGTTGATGTGATTCAGACTCCGGCCTTCCTCTGTCGTCAGACCAACTTTATCAAGGCGGTTGCCGAGCAGGGTAAACCGGTCAATATCAAAAAGGGACAGTTCCTCGCTCCCTGGGATATGAAACACGTCATCAACAAGGCGCGCTCAACCGGAAACCAACAGATTATGGCTTGTGAACGTGGTGCCTCCTTTGGTTATAACAACCTGATTTCAGACATGCGTGGTCTGGCGGTGATGCGTGAGACCGGTGCACCGGTTGTATTTGATGCCACCCACTCTGTACAGCTTCCAGGTGGTCAGGGGAGCTCGTCGGGTGGTCAGCGTGAGCATGTGCCCGTACTTGCCAGAGCGGCCGTTGCCGCCGGTATTTCGGGCCTCTTCATGGAGACTCACCCTAATCCTGACAAGGCACTCAGCGACGGCCCAAATTCGTGGCCTCTCGACGGAATGTCATCTCTGCTTGAGACACTGAAGCTGATCGATGAGACGGTTAAGCAGGCTGGCCTAGCTGAACTCGACCTTTAACAGACTTTTTTATTAGTAAAAATTATTAACGGAGCAGTAATGTCCAAGATTGAAAACATCGTCGCACGCGAGATCATCGACTCTCGCGGTAATCCAACCGTTGAAGCTGATGTCACACTAAGCTCTGGCGTGGTGGGTCGCGCTGCTGTCCCCTCCGGTGCTTCAACCGGAGAGCGTGAAGCGGTCGAACTGCGTGATGGTGATAACTCCCGCTACGGCGGCAAGGGCGTTACCAAGGCGGTCGATTTTGTTAATGGAGAGATCAAGGCGGCACTGATTGGTAAAGAGATTGCTGCGCAGGCTGAAATTGATAACGCGATGATTGCGCTCGATGGAACTGATAATAAGGGCCGTGTTGGCGCCAATGCGATTCTGGCAGTGTCACTGGCCGCCGCTCGCGCTGCTGCCAATGAAGCGGGTCAGCCGCTCTATCGCTATCTCGGTGGTGATGCCGCAGTGACCATGCCAGTACCTATGATGAATATCATCAACGGCGGCGCGCATGCGGATAATAGTGTAGATCTGCAGGAGTTTATGATTGTTCCCGTAGGCGCCTCTAGTCTGAGTGAAGCCGTTCGTTACGGCACCGAGGTTTTCCATGCGCTGAAGAGCGTGTTGGCTGCACGGGATATGAACACCGCAGTTGGTGATGAGGGTGGTTTTGCCCCTAATCTGCCATCCAATGAAGCGGCGATTGAAGTGATCCTCGAAGCAATTGAGAAGGCGGGTTACAAGGCAGGTGAGGATATCTTCCTTGGACTTGATGCGGCCAGCAGTGAGTTTTACAAGGATGGTGTCTACGATCTTGCTTCGGAAGGTCGCAAGTTCACCTCGGCCGAGTTTGTCGACTACCTGGCTGACTGGGTCGATCGTTATCCGATCATCACCATTGAAGATGGTATGGATGAGAACGACTGGGAAGGTTGGGCGCTGCTGACTGAGAAGCTCGGCAAGCGTGTACAGCTAGTCGGTGATGATCTCTTTGTAACCAACACCTCGATCCTTGCACAGGGTATCGAAAAGAGCATCGGTAACTCTATCCTGATCAAGGTTAATCAGATAGGCACACTGACCGAGACACTGGCCGCGATTGAGATGGCGCAGAAGGCGGACTATACCGCCGTGGTTTCGCACCGTTCAGGTGAGACTGAAGATACCACTATCGCTGACCTCTCGGTTGCGACCAATGCAGGGCAGATCAAGACCGGTTCGTTGTCACGCTCTGACCGTGTTGCCAAGTATAACCAGCTAATCCGTATCGAAGAGGAGCTGGGTGACAGGGCAGTCTACGCCGGACGCAACGCCTTTAAACTTTCGTTCTAACCCGGCTTCTACCCGCAGCCCAACCCGTGGCTGTGGGTAATCTGCAACCGCTAATGGAATGGGTGGCTGACAAGCGGCAATATGCGAATTGTGATCCTGATACTGCTTCTTATTCTGCTACTACTGCAATACCGCCTCTGGGTGGGAGATGGCAGTTTTGCTGAGGTGAGTCGACTACAGAAGTCGGTCGCCGCTCAAGCGGAGAAGAATAGATTACTTCGAGAGCGAAATGATGCACTTGAGGCAGAAGTGAAGGATCTCAAACAGGGGCTTTCAGCCATTGAGGAGCGTGCCCGTAGTGATCTGGGCATGATCAAAAAGGATGAAACCTACTACCAGGTGGTAGGCGACTGACCTCGATAATCGTGACAGCAACCACTAACAAAAGCGTGAACTATTGGGGTGTACTGCCCGCTGCGGGTGTCGGTAGCCGCATGGGTTCAGAGATTCCAAAACAGTACCTCAAACTTGGCAACTGTCCTGTTATTGAACACACCCTCAATCGGCTGACATCACACCCAATGATCACAGGTGTGGTGGTGGCGCTCTCGGCCGAAGACGATCACTACCCATATCCTAAGTCGTTCCACGGCAAATCTCTAACGACTGTGATCGGGGGGGCTGAACGCTGCCACTCCGTGCTTAAAGCGCTCAATTATCTGATAACTGTTGCTGATAGTGAGGATTGGGTGCTGATTCATGATGCGGCTCGCCCCTGTCTACGACACAGTGATATCGACCTGTTGATTGGTTCGTTGTCCGAAGACGCTGTCGGTGGTCTGCTCGGTGTTCCTGTGAGTGATACGGTAAAACGCAGCGATGAGCGTCAGCGGGTGACCGAAACTGTCTGCCGGGAAGGGTTGTGGCGTGCCCTGACACCGCAGATGTTCAGGCTGGGTAGAATCGTTGATGCACTGCAGAGTGCGTTAGAGGCTGGAGCGTTGGTAACAGATGATGCCAGTGCGATGGAGCGTATGGGATGGATGCCTAAGATGGTTGTTGGCCACGCCGATAACATTAAGATTACTCATCCGTACGACCTTGCCCAGGCTGAACTATATCTACAACAGCAGGAGTAGGCAGAATGAAGGTCGGTTTTGGTTTTGATGCACATCTGCTGGCAGAGGGCAGAGCGCTGGTATTGGGTGGCGTAACGATTCCATATAAGAAAGGACTTGAGGCCCATTCAGATGGTGATGTATTGATTCATGCGCTCTGCGATGCCCTGCTAGGCGCTGCGGGACTCGGTGATATTGGTAAACACTTCCCCGATAACAGCAGTGACTATGCCGGTATCGATAGCCGCATCCTGCTGCGACGGGTTGTGGAGCTGCTTGATAAGGGCCGCTATTCGATCTCAAATGCTGATATTACCGTCGTTGCACAGCAGCCTAAACTGGCACCGCATATCGATAAGATGTGTGAAAACCTGGCTGGAGACCTGAAGGTTGAGGTAACACGTGTCAACGTCAAGGCGACCACGACGGAGCGAATGGGCTATGCAGGGCGTGGTGAAGGCATTGCGGCTTACGCCGCAATTCTGCTGGAAGAGGGTGCTTAGTTCAGGCTAGCGGGCGTCGAAGACGACAATCGTCTTGCCCTTGACGGTGATCAGTTCCTGCTCCTCCATGCTCTTGAGTACACGACCAGCCATCTCGCGACTACATCCAGCAATACGTCCCAGATCGGTACGGGTGATTCTGATCTGCATTCCATCGGGATGCGTCATCGCCTCAGGTTCCTTACAAAGATCGAGCAAAGTGTGGGCAATACGGCCGCTGACGCCGATGTAGGCGAGGTGGCTCGCTTTACGTGCTGTTGCCAACAATCGGTGTGAAAGCTGGGTCGCCAGTGAATGGAGAATGTTAGCGTAGTGCTCTTTAAGGGCACCTTGGGCGAGGGTGTTGAGCTGCTCGTAGGTGATGCCAGCCACAACACAGGGTGCCTTGGCGGTTACGGTCGCCTGACGCGACTCCTGAGTTACAAACAGGCCCAGTTCACCGATAAAGCTGCCGGCGTTGAGGTAGTCGAGAATAAGGTCATTACCATCCTCGTTCTCCAGGCTCACCGTAACCGAGCCTTCAATGATGTAGTAGAGCGTATCAGCAGGGTCACCGGGGCGTACAATCACCTCGCGGTTTTTGAAAGTGTGACGATGGGCATTTTTTAGGAACGCCTCCACAGCCGGATTTGATGTGTCGATGGTAGGTAGTGACATAGCTTCTCGCTTTGTTGACAGCCTAAAGAGCTCACTTGCTCTAACCAGATAGGCTCAGATGGGTTCCATTCTGGATTAACTAGTATAACGATTTCAACAATTTCTTAGTGGTGATGTAATGAGCTACAACCATGACCGACTTAACTATGCACTGGGTAAGCCGGTAGCAACAGGACGACTAAAGAGTGAGCCGGCAGATTTTCGTGTCGATGAGATTGCCGGTTTCGAGGCCGACGGTAGCGGTGAGCACGCAGTATTAAAGATCGAGAAGAAGGGGCTCAACACCGCCGATGTAGCTAAATCGTTAGCAAGGCTTGCTGGCATTAAAGAGCGTGATGTCGGCTACGCAGGCCTCAAGGACCGTGTGGCTGTTACCACTCAATGGTTCAGCCTCTATCTTCCCGGTCAGGACGATCCCGAATGGTCAGAACTCGAATCTGATCAACTATGTGTATTAGAGGCGACTCGCCATGGCCGAAAAATAAAGCGCGGCACTTTGCGTGGAAATCGTTTTACCCTGACGCTGCGAGAGGTAGAGGGTGATAAGGATGCGTTGAATGAGCGATTGAAGCTGATTACATCGATGGGTGTGCCCAACTATTTTGGTGAACAGCGTTTCGGCTATCAGCTGGGGAATCTCGATAAAGCGGCGGCCATGTTTGCGGGACGCAGGGTCAAGAGTAAGAATTTACGTGGTCTCTACATCTCAGCCGCCCGTTCGATGCTGTTCAATACTGTTCTCTCAAAACGGATTGAGATGGATAACTGGAACCAGTTGCTTGAGGGTGAGGTGGCAATGCTGGATGGGTCGCGGAACTTCTTTCTGACCGAAACGGGAGATACGGCACTGGCTGAACGACTTATGAGTGGTGATATCCACCCCAGCGCCCCGATGTGGGGTAGGGGGTCTCTGCTTAGCGAGGCTGAAGCTCTGGTGATTGAAGAGGCCGAACTAGAGCCGTTTGAGAGTTGGCGAGATGGTCTAGAGCATGTCGGATTGAAGCAGGAGCGACGTGCAACGCGGCTAATTCCAAAGGCACTGGAGTGGAACTTTGTTGAAGATGATGTTCTGGAGTTGAGCTTTACGCTCCATGCAGGCTGTTATGCAACCTCAGTTGTACGGGAGTTATTGGGCTTGAAGCGGCCAGAGTAGGCGGGTATTAGCCGCCCTTTAACAGTAGATAGAGAGCGCCGGTACCGCCATCTGCAGGACGTGCCGAACAGAAGGCGAGTACCTCTGAACGTTGCTGTAGCCAGAGATTGATTTTCCGTTTTAGGACCGGTTGGCCATTGCGAGAACCTATCCCTTTACCATGAATGATGCGGATATTGCGCAGACCTGAGTAGAGTGCATCACTGAGAAAGTAGCTCAGTGCCTGCTTCGCTTCGGCCGCAGTCATGCCATGCAGGTCGAGTTCGGCATCGAGGCGGTATTGGCCACGACGCAGCTTGCGTAGCAGATTATGCTGAACGCCAGGGCGTCGGAAGTAGAGCTCTTCACCCCGCTCCATATCGGCCGGTTCATAGCCGTCAGAGAACATATCCTGTATCGCCTCAAACTCACCCTGACGAGACATATGTGGATAGGGTCTGGTGCGTCGTTTCTCGTGAACCACCTTGTCGTGGCGAAGTGGCTCGATTCCACGTGTCTCAGTGGAAAAAAGAGCGCGATCCTCTTCTGTAATGTTGTTTTTCTTACGCATCGATAACGGTTATTAGCCGACTTGAGGGGCCCCTATGATAGCCGATCATGAGTGGGCCGAGGAATTACCATCTGTCGGGGAGTCGCTATTTTTGCGGAAGCATGTTTTGGGCATCCAAGCCCAAGCAAGCGGCAAATACTTAACGCGACCGTTTATGCCTACGGCGCCCCGGTCGACTATCGCGGACTAACCGCCTTCGCTTCGCTATCCATGGCGGTCAGCGATGGACTATTTTGTATCTCATTGGATCGGTTAAGGGTGGCATAACGCAGATCGTCATAAACTCACCTACAACTGTGGATAACTGCGTAGAATGGGGTACCATGTGGCACTTTAAAGCGGTAGAACAAGTACACAAGCGCAGGCTTGATTAGCGCCCCGGTTGTGGCGCGCAGAGCCGTTAGAACTAATAATTACGAGTACTATTAAAGCCGGTTCGGCATATATCTCATGTTCATTCTGATTAGTAACGATGATGGTTATCAGGCACCCGGTATTACAGCGTTGGCAAAGGCGCTTAGCGGGCTTGCTGAAATCTCGGTGGTTGCCCCCGAGCGAGATCGTAGTGGTGCGAGCAATTCGTTGACTCTGGATAGCCCGATTCGAGCGCGTGTCGCAGATAACGGCTTTATCTCAGTCGACGGCACCCCCACCGACTGTGTCCATCTGGCAATCACCGGTCTGCTCGATCGAGAGCCCGACATGGTGGTGGCCGGCATTAATGCCGGTGCCAACATGGGCGATGACGTGCTCTATTCGGGAACCGTTGCCGCAGCGATAGAAGGACGTTTTCTGGGGCTTCCGGCGATCGCCGTCTCAATGGCCAGCCACGCGCCTGAGCACTTCGATACTGCGGCTCGGGTGGTGAAACAGCTCATCGACCGTCTGCTGAAATCACCGTTGCCTGCCGACACGATCCTCAATATCAATGTACCCGATCTGCCCTGGGAAGAGATTACCGGATTTGAGACCACGCGCCTTGGACACCGCCATAAGGCAGAGCCGGTGATCAAATCGAACGATCCACGTGGTCGTCCGATCTACTGGGTGGGCCCGCCGGGTGCAGAGCAGGATGCCGGTCCCGGAACCGATTTTCACGCGGTTCGAAACGGTGCAATCTCAGTGACACCTCTACAGGTCGATCTGACCCAGTTCACCGCTATGGAAAGAGTCTCTGAGTGGATGGAGGGTTTTGCTAAGTGAACAGTGAGACCCTGCGCGGCATCGGTATGACCTCCCAGCGAACCCGTGACCGGTTGGTAAAGCGTTTGCGCGACGAAGGTGTTTGCGATGAGCGGGTGTTGCAGGTTATCGGCAACACTCCTCGCCATATCTTTGTTGATGAGGCGCTGGCGAGCCGCGCCTACGAAGATACCGCACTTCCGATTGGTCACGGCCAGACGATCTCTCAACCCTATATCGTTGCCCGTATGACTGAGGCGGTGATGATGGACGGAGTACCTGAGCGCGTTCTAGAGATCGGCACCGGTTCAGGCTACCAGACGGCGATCCTTGCTCAGCTCTCACCCCGTATCTTCTCGGTTGAGAGGATTCAGGCGCTAAGTGATCTGGCAAAACGACGTTTTGAACTTCTCGGCCTGCGCAATATCCGATTGAAATATAGTGATGGCACCATGGGGTGGTCTGAGCAGGCTCCCTTTGATGCGATTGTAGTGACTGCAGCACCGCTCGAAGTTCCTCAGGGTCTTGTCGAGCAGCTGGGTGTTGGTGGTCGACTGGTTATTCCGGTTGGGCCCTCTGGGGATCAAATTCTTACCATGATAAAACGTACCCGAGAGGGTTTTGAGACCACAGAACTTGAACGCGTTAGTTTTGTACCACTGCTGGGTGGGAGAAGTTAATGCGCATCTTCTCTAAGCTCTATGAGCGCATGATGGTCTGGGCCGAACATCGACTCGCTCCCTGGTATCTTGCCATTCTCAGTTTTGCTGAATCATCGTTTTTTCCAATCCCCCCTGATGTGATGCTGGCACCCATGACGCTGGCCAAGCCACATAAGGCTTGGCACTACGCACTGATAACAACGATCGCCTCGGTGCTTGGCGGTATGCTCGGTTATCTGATCGGTATGTTTGCCTTCGAAATGATAGAGCCGCTAATCCATAAAGCTGGTTACTGGGCTCGCTTTGAGCGTGCGCAGCAGTGGTTTTCTGAGTGGGGCTTCTGGGCGATATTCTTAGCGGGCTTCTCACCGATCCCCTATAAAGTTTTTACCATTGCCGCTGGTGTTATCAGCATGGCGGTTCCACCTTTTCTGATTGCATCTCTGATCGGTCGAGGTGGTCGCTTCTTCCTGGTTGCCGGTATCATCGCCTGGGGTGGAGAGCGTATGGAGCAGGGGCTACGCCGGTACATAGATAGAATCGGCTGGATTCTTATTGTCGCGGTTGTGACGCTCTATTTTGTCATTAAGGCATAAATGAGCAGATGGCTGATCAAGACGACTCTTATCGCGGCACTCATGCTGCTTCAAGCCTGTTCAGGTCGAGGTGAACTCGCACCGGTTCGCGAACAGGGTGACAAACCTCGCTATCAGCCCGGCACCCATGTTGTCAGCAAGGGTGAAACACTCTACTCAATCGCATGGATCTATGGCCTGGATCATCAAACGCTGGCCAGTCGAAACGGCATCAAACCACCCTATAAAATATTTGTTGATCAGCGCATTTCGCTGAAAAGATCTATCGCAACAAAACCGGCAGCTGCAAAGCCAAAGTCATCCGCGTCAAAACCTAAACGCCCAGTCACAAAAAAAAGCACCGCAAAAAAACCGATAGTGAAGAAGCCGGTCGCCGTTAAAAAGCCGGCGACAAAAAGAGCCTCTGTAGTCAAAAAACCTACAAGAAAAAGTTATAACAGTAATAAAAAAGTTAAATGGCACTGGCCACATAAGGGGCGTGTTGTTTCTCGTTACTCTTCAAAAGCGGTTGGAAAGAAGGGAATATCGATCGCTGGAAAATACGGTAACAGCGTACTGTCGGCAGCCGACGGAAAGGTTGTCTATAGCGGTAATGGGCTTAAGGGGTATGGAAACCTGATCATCATTAAACACAGTAAAAGTTATCTTAGCGCCTACGCCTTTAATCGAAAGTTGCTGGTTAAAGAGGGGCAGAACGTACGCGTAGGTCAGCGTATTGCAGAGATGGGACGTAAAGGAAAAGCAGCGCCTGCGCTCTATTTTGAAATTCGTCGTAATGGAAAACCGATTAATCCCCAATATGTATTACCTAAGAGTAGGTAATTTATTTGCATCATATTCGTGCGTATATCCATAGCTAATTAGCGGATAAAAGACAGTAATAAATCGGGGAGTCGCTATTTTTGCGGAAGCTTGTTTTGGGCGTCCAAGCCCAAGCAAGCGGCAAATACTTAACGCGACCGTTTATGCCTACGGCGCCCC
>NZ_MPRL01000121.1:0-3417 GCF_002020875.1 Solemya pervernicosa gill symbiont
TCTTCGTCGTTCGCTCGCGCTCTCAACTACGAATAGGCAGACGGCGTCGACTATCGCGGACTAACCGCCTTCGCTTCGCTATCCATGGCGGTCAGCGCACGCATCAAACGCATTTACAGCAAAATTCTCGATTATGCGACGCAACTACAGCAGAAGTTCACACTCGATGACTGTGAGATCGAGACGATCCGAAATGTACTGGTTGCAGATCGTCTGCTGGTTCAGGTGGTCAAGCGTATGAAACCACTCCACCTCAATATGGACCGTTATCTCGACTCAGATAACGACGCCATTCGTCGTGAGTACAACACGCTACGGCGTCATATCCTCAAGGTAGTGCGGCTGATCAAACACATAGGGCCTGAGGGTATCGAGAGTGAGGATCTGCAATCTCTGCAGCAACAGCGGAAAAAGGCTAAACATCTGGATACCCTGCTCAACGGTCGCATCGGTGAGCTGTTACTCACAAATGTGATCACACGAGAGATGGCCTCTTCACTGATCAACGACAGTGCCAACGCCGCCAGCATCACCAAAAACCTGGTCGACATCGCCACTATGCTCTACGCACCGAAGGATGCACTGGTTAACGCCCTTGATGATCAGAATGCAGCGCTCTACTCCGCCAAGCTAGAGAGTGAAGAGGTCGACAGCAGAAAATAGGTCAGCGGCTGTTCAACCAAAGATAAGCAACCTAATCCTGCGCACTCTCCTGCAGTAGCTGCACAAAGGTCTCAGCGGGTACCGGTTTTAAGAAGAGATAGCCCTGTAGCTCATCACAGCTCTCTTTAGCAAGGAACTCCGCCTGGCTCTCTGTCTCCACACCCTCGGCAACAATCGACAACCCCAGACTCTTCCCCAGAGCTATGACGGCACGTGAAATGGAGATGTCGTCTCGGTCCTCTGGCAGACCAGCGACAAAGCTCTGGTCGATTTTCAACTTGTGGATGGGTAATTTTTTCAGATAGCTCAAGGAGGAGTAGCCGGTTCAAAAATCATCAATGGCTATCTTGGCACCCAGCTCGGTAAGGCGTACCAGCATGGCCAGAGAACGTTCCGTCTCTCGCATCAGTGCGCTCTCTGTAATCTCCAGTTCCAGCATCTCTGCTGGCATCCCGCACTCTTTCAATACCGTTGAGACGAGTGATACTAGATCCTGTTTTACAAACTGCTGCACCGAGATATTCACAGCAACGTTGTTCAGTGGATAGCCGCTCTGGCGCCACATCTCAGCGTCGGAACAGGCCGTTCGTAATACAAACTCACCCACCTGATTAATCAGATCACTCTCTTCAGCAAGGGGAATAAACTGAATTGGTGGAATAAAACCCAGCGTGGGATGGACCCAGCGAACCAGGGCCTCAGCACCGACGATTTTCCCCGTTAAGGCGTTAATTTTCGGCTGGTAGTAGACCACCAGCTCTTTCTGTTCAATGGCACTGTGCAGCGCACTCTCCATCAACAGTCGATCATAGGCAGTCGTCGCCATCTCCTCGGAGAAGTATTGATAGTTGTTACGTCCACGCTCCTTGGCGCGATACATCGCAGTATCGGCAGCACGTATCAGTTGATCCCCATCATTTCCATCTTCAGGGAAAAGCGCGATGCCGATACTGCATCCAAGGTGGATCTCATGTTCATCAAGCAGGAAGGGAGGTTTAAAGGAGTCGAGCAACTTAGCAGCAATGTTGGCAATCGCATCAAGCTTGTTCAGATCATCGCTGAGCACAATGAACTCATCACCACCCAGACGTGCCACCGTATCCTCCGCACGTACCAACGTTACCAGTCGATCGACCACCTTCTGCAGCAGACGATCACCAAACAGATGGCCAAGACTATCGTTAACCATTTTAAAACGGTCGAGATCGAGAAAAAGAATAGCTAACTTGCTTCCATTGCGGCGGGCATGATGGATCGCGGTGGTTAGACGGTCATTAAACAGGCGACGATTGGGCAGTCCCGTCAAAGCATCGTGGTTGGCCTGATTATCAAGCTCTTCACGAATTTTGTGTAACTCCGAGATATCGGAGAAGGTCGCGACATAGTTGGTGGTTTGACCTTTTTCATTGCGTACCGAACTGATCGTTAACCACTCGAGGTAGACCTCACCACTTTTGCGTCGATTCCAGATCTCACCACGCCAGCGCCCATCCTTTTCCAATCCCTGCCACATCTGTTCAAAAAATCTGTCGTCGTGGCGACCTGAACTAAGCAGGCTCGGCGTCTCACCCAACACCTCCTCCGTCTGATATCCAGTAATATCACTAAAGGCCTGATTGATTGCGACGATTTTACCTTCTGCATCGGTAACGATAATGCCGTCATTGGTACTCTCAAATACCGTAGTCGCCTGACGCTGATACTCCTCGGCGGCCAGTCGCTCAGAGATGTCGTTAAATGTAACAACCGCACCGTTGGCGTGTCCCCTATCAAGCAGTGGTGTAGCAACATAATCTACGGGGATCATGGTGCCGTCTTTGCGCACAAAGTACTCAACACCCTGGCGCATCACACCAGAATGCAAAACCGAATAGATTGGACAGTCGTGATCAGGATAGTCACTGCCATCCTCATGACGATAGTGCCAGGTCTCATGAGAGCGTTTACCAATCAGCTCCTCCGCCTCAAAACCGAGCAGTTCAGCGGCCCGCGGATTGACAAAGGTATGACGTCCCTCACTATCCAGACCAAACACCCCCTCTCCAGCCGCCTCGAGAATCATATGATTTCTACGCTCTAGCGCCTCTCGTTCAGCGCTGGCCATCAGACGGCGTGTGATGTCTTGAAAGTAGTGCACCAGATAGACTTCGGAATCGAATTCGGAACTACCCACCGAGAGCTCAGCTGTAAATGGACTTCCATCTCCCCGCTGGCAACGAATCTCAAAGCGTTGTGCAGAGAGAGAAATGTCTCTTGGTGCGGCCAAACCATGAAGCAGATTAAGGTAGTGCGTGCGATGCTCCTCCAGGATCAGCGTTTCGACCAGAGAGCGCTTTATCAGTTCTCTCTCCGCGAGGCCAAATACACGTTCGGTCGCGGCATTACACTCAAGTATGTGGCCATCTTTATCCGTCGTAATGATCGGATCGAGAGAGGCGATCATGATTGCATTTCGCTTATGGCGGTCGGCGAGTAAATCGTGCGACATGGCGTTGAACGCCACAGCAGTCTGAGCCAACTCATCACTCCCCTTCACCTCCAGCTGATAACCCAACTCACCCGCAGAAAGGCGCTCTGCTCCCGTTGTGAGCGCAAGCAGCTGTCGTGTTAAAAAACTACCAAACACGAGTGAGAAGAGCGCGACCAGTACCATCTCTGTCGGGGAGTCGCTATTTTTGCGGAAGCTTGTTTTGGGCATCCAAGCCCAAGCAAGCGGCAAATACTTAACGCGACCGTTTATGCCTACGGCGCCCC
>NZ_MPRL01000122.1:0-3403 GCF_002020875.1 Solemya pervernicosa gill symbiont
TTCGTCGTTCGCTCGCGCTCTCAACTACGAATAGGCAGACGGCGTCGACTATCGCGGACTAACCGCCTTCGCTTCGCTATCCATAGCGGTCAGCGGTCGTATCGCTACTGGAGAGCGACTACTCTTCTATCGAATTTTTCTGCTCACGGTCTGGGTAACGGTGCTGTTGCTCTCATTCTCACTGCTGGTGAAGTTTGAGATTAGTGATATCCGCGAGGATTTCGACCAGCTTTCGAGCAGTGTCCTCATGCACGTCAATGATCGAACCCGTATCTACGAGGCCTCCCTGGAGGGGTTTGCCAGCTATATCGCAGCGACACCCCAGGTCAATTTAGACAACGTCCGTCGATACGCACAACTGATCAGGAAGCAGTTCCCCTATATCTACATGATGGAGTTGAGTCAGCGTGTCACGCCTGCAGAGCGAACAGGACTGGTACGGCGCATGCGCACGGCGGGTTATGCCGATTTTGAGA
The DNA here is from genome assembly GCF_002020875.1 of Solemya pervernicosa gill symbiont. Taxonomy (NCBI): domain Bacteria; kingdom Pseudomonadati; phylum Pseudomonadota; class Gammaproteobacteria; species Solemya pervernicosa gill symbiont. The sequence goes on from NZ_MPRL01000122.1 coordinate 477, forward strand.
TCCATACCTTCGGTTATGAGTCTGACCGAAAGAGACACCCCGTTGCTGAGGGTGTGACTACCTATCCTGTGGTCTTTATCGAGCCTGAGTTACCCGAGGCGATGGACGTGCTGGGACTCGATCTGGCCACCACCTCGGCTACGCTCGATGAGACGGTAAAACGCTCAATGCGGGCGGGACGGCAGATGGCCTCGCGTCCCTTCGATATGATGGAGGGCGGTCGTTCATATCTGATGTTTCAGCCGGTCGTCTCACAGCATCAGATTGAACAGGCAACGGATGTGCTGAGTGAGCCCTACTACGCCTTGATGGTGGTCGAGACAAAGACGCTGTTACCGCACTGGGTGCAACAGCGTGAAGGGTTAAAGGCATCGGTCTGGTATCGGGGAGTGCTGCCTGAACAGGATCAGTTACTCACCTCGGCCCAGTATGAGAATCACGATGAGTTCTGGCTCAGCTGGCTATTCCCAACATTTGAGAAGAGCCTACAGGTGAACAGCGGCTCTCAGCCCTTTCTACTCAAGATCCACTATGAGGTTTGCTGGCGTGATGTCGACATGATGGAGATCGGTATCTTCTCGATCATGGTAATCGTCACCTTTCTGCTCGCAAGCTGGTTCTCAATCATCCTCTATCGCAAACGTGTCGAGCAGCTGACGGCTCATGAGACGCTGTTCAATATGGCCAACTTCGATGCGCTTACCGGTCTGCCCAACAAGAATCTGCTGATGGACCGGGTTGAACAGGCGATTCGCCATGCCAGGCGCAGCAATCTTCGCGTGGCCCTGCTCTACATGGATCTCGACCGTTTCAAGGCAGTTAATGACAATCACGGTCACAAGGTGGGTGATCTGCTACTCAAGCGGGTGGTGGAGCGGATTGCGGTGATTGTGCGTAGCCACGATACCCTGGCCCGGCTTCACGGTGATGAGTTTGTGGTGCTGATGAGTGAGGTGAAGCATCGTCGCGATGTAGAACGGTTGGCGGGCAAGATCAAGGCGCTGTTTAATACATCCTTTACCGTCTACGAGGAGTCGATGATGCTGGATGTCAGTATCGGCATTGCTCTCTATCCAGACGATGGGATGAGTGGACCGGTACTGCTTAACCTCAGCGACAAGCGGATGTATGAGGACAAACGTACCGGGCAGGAGCTACCTGCAGGTGGCGTTGATGAGGTGGAGGAGCCGATCTGAAGGCGCTTATCGTTACTTATCGTTTCGGTGCAGCCAGACCTGTTTGATGAAGGCGGCTACCGCCCAGATCACCAGCAATAACAGGATTACACCGATGGCGGTACAGAGCGTTGGGTAGGCGCAGGCCAGTCCAGGTCGGATTGCCACTACCGCTCTCCAGATAAATCATCGTAGTGCACCTTTCTGCCCCTCATAACGCTCAATTTCTACTATAGTACAGCCCATATTGCCGCAACCTCGTCATTGTTCAATCACTGAATGGACGAATACTCCGGTTTTCAATGCCGGTGTGCTGGTACCAAATTCGTAAACAGAAGAGATAGAAGGGAGATTAAAGATGGCAGAGAAAAAAGTGGCGGCTAAAAAGAGGGCTGCTCCGAAGAAGAAGGCGGCTGCAAAAAAGAAGGTCGTCGCCAAGAAAAAGGTGGTGAAGAAGGCCGCAGCGAAAAAACGTGCTGCAGCGAAGAAGGGCGTCGTTAACAAGAAGATCGGCATCAGTGCCGGTGTCAGGCGTCACATGATCGCCGAGGCGGCCTACTACATTGCCGAAGAGCGCGGTTTTGATGGCGGTAATGTGCATCAGGACTGGCACGAGGCGGAGCGACAGATCGACGCGATTTACGAAGTTATCGATTAGCGGCATCACTATCTGCTCTAACCGTTTTTCAAGCGTCAGACGACGGTGCTCACCGGCAGTGCCGTCGTCTGCAGGCAATATTGTAATGAGTCTAGCTAATACCCTTTGTTTCTGCGGGTGTATGGCGGGGGCTATCCATATTAGAATCCATAGAATTAGTTATGACACGGATTGGTCTCAGTCACGACTTGCTGCATAGTAATTTTATGTGCCAGTAGGTGAACGTTGAACCTGCTGCGGACCCACTCCACGCAATGAACTACTACTACGACTACTGGCTAGTCACCCTCTCTGTTGTTTTGGCAATCCTGGCGGGTTTTACCGCGCTGAGTCTTGCCGCCAAAGTCCCGCATGTACAGGGGCGCAAGGGGTGGTACTGGCTCATGGGCGGTGCCGTTGCGATGGGTGTCGGCATCTGGTCGATGCACTTTGTCGGTATGCTCGCCTTCCACCTGTCGATTCCACTCGCCTACGATATCCCGATTACCTTCGCCTCGATTGTGATGGCGATTGTCGCTTCGCTGTTTGCGCTGGCACTGATCCGTAACGGCATTCACCGGCTTAGAACGCTCATTGCCAGCGGTCTGTTGATGGGTAGTGGCATTGCGGCGATGCACTACACCGGTATGGCGGCATTGAAGATGTCACCGCCGATTCAGTATGAACCGATGATGGTGGCGCTCTCGTTCCTGATAGCCTTCGCCGCCTCGCTCTACGCGCTCAAGCTTGCCTTCCACAATAGTGACGATGGGCCGGTGATGATGTTCTCGGCCAAGAAGCTGCTCAGCTCGGTAGTGATGGGAGTGGCGATCTCGGGCATGCACTACGTGGCGATGGGCGCCGCCTACTTCGATCCTAATGCCATCTGTCTCGCAGATCCGACCGGGCTGGATAGTGCCACCCTGGCGGTAGTTACCGCCTCGGTCACGCTGCTTCTAATGCTCGGCACACTGCTGCTGCTGAGTTACGACATTCAGATCGCCAGGCAGAATGCGATCGCTGACCGCCATGGATAGCGAAGCGAAGGCGGTTAGTCCGCGATAGTCGACGCCGTCTGCCTATTCGTAGTTGAGAGCGAGAGCGAACGACGAAGA
>NZ_MPRL01000123.1:0-4109 GCF_002020875.1 Solemya pervernicosa gill symbiont
TCGTCGTTCGCTCGCGCTCTCAACTACGAATAGGCAGACGGCGTCGACTATCGCGGACTAACCGCCTTCGCTTCGCTATCCATGGCGGTCAGCGATTGAAATGCACACTTTTTCTTGATCAATATTCATGACCCTCTCATCGACTTCGGTGCTTTGCTGAGTTTATTTGATCTGAGCAAGCCCAATGGAGATAGTCAGATACCTGTGGATATAACGGAACCTCACTACTACTGGTTATGGTTGTGCGTAGTAACCAGATTTCGTACTCTTACTGGCTGAATATAACAGCGCAGGGAGTACTCTGAGTGCAGCAGCAGATCAATGAAGCCTTGGACTATTTTCACCGGGGACGTTTCGATAAGGCCGTCGCCCGGATCTCGCCCCTGCTCAAGCGCCAACCGAAAAACCCCCAGCTCCACCTGCTGCTCGGCGCCTTTAATGCCGGCCGTGGTGAGCACCGTCGGGCGATCAAGAGCTATGAGAAAGCGCTCGCACTCGAACCGCAGCTGCTCGATGCCCGCTTTAACCTAGGGCTGGCCCACCAGGCACTGGAACAGTTTGATGAGGCTGAGCGCTGCTTTCGCCAGATACTCAACCAGCATCCCAACCACCCGCAGAGTCTCAACGAGCTCGGCACCGCCCTCTCGGCGCAGCAGGACTACGAGGCGGCAGATGAAGTCTTCGCACTTGCCATCACGGCCGCGCCCGACTTCCCCGCTCCGGCGATCAACCGTGGACTAAACCGGGTCAAACAGGGGCACTTCGAGGAGGGAATCGCCGCCATCGAGCTGGGACTGGCCCTCGACCCTAACGATGCCGTGGCCCTCTATAACCTCGGCTACGCCTATGAGCAGATGGGCCAATTGGATGCGGCCCTCGCCGCCTACCTGCGCACCGAGGCAATCGCACCCGATGAGGTCGACACCCTCAACAACCTCGCCAACCTCTTCTCCGAGCAGCAGCGCTTCGATGAGGCGCTACCGCGCTACAAGCGCTGTTGTGAATTAAAACCCAAGACGGCGGAGTATCTATATAATACGGGGCGCTGCTGTAACAAGATGAGGGCTTCCCCTGAAGCGATCGCGCCCCTAGAGCAGGCGATTGCACTCAAGCCCGCCTACGTCGAGGCCCGCATCGAGCTGGGGCTGGCACTCAATCGCTGTGATCGTAGTGAGTTCGCCATCACGATACTTGAGCAGGCAATCAAGCTCGATTCCGCTTCGGCCAGCACCCATGCAGCACTCGGTAATTGTTACATGAAACTCGGTCACTACCCGGCTGGCCGAGCTGCCTTTGAGCAAGTCCTTGACCTCGACCCCGAGGACTCGGCTTCGCTGCGTAATCTGCTGATGCTGCTCGAGTACGATCCTGACGCCGATGATGCCCACCGGATGCGCATCGCCAAACAGTGGGGGGAGCTGGCCATCAAGCGAGCCGGGGGACCGCGACCGCACCCTGCACCCTACCCGAAGGCACCGGGCGAGCCACTGCGCATCGGCTATGTCTCGGGCGATTTCAGACAACACACGGTAGGACTGTTTATCAAGGCACTACTCAAGCAGCACGATCAGAGTCGCTTTGAGGTGTTCGCCTACGCCAACAACCACGAGGTCGACGCGGTCACCGAGGAGATCCAGGCGGTCACCACCTACCGGCCGATCGGACACTTAAACGATGAGCAGGCGGTTACACTGATCCAGCAAGACAAGATCGATGTGCTGGTCGATCTGAGTGGTCACACAGGGCGTTCACGCATCGATCTCTTCGCCTGGCGCCCCGCACCGGTGCTGGTCGAGTTCCTCGGCTACTTCTCCACTACCGGCCTCCCCTACTTCGATGCCCTGCTAACCGATCGCTGGCACACCACACCCCAGATGCAAGAGCACTTTGTCGAACCCCTGGTCGAGCTCGAGGGTGGGCGCTTCAACTACCAGCCAGTCCCGTTTGCACCCGAGGTGAGTCCTCCCCCCTGTCTTGAACGCGGCTACGTCACCTTCGGCTCGTTCAACAACCACACCAAGTATCACGCCGGGGTCTATGCACGCTGGGCCGAGATCCTGAAACAAGTCCCCGACTCCAGGTTGCTGCTCAAATCGGGGGCCTACGAGAACATGGGGTTGAGGAATGATGTGTTAGAGGCCTTTGCTGAGCACGGTATCGAGCCTGAGCGGATCGAGCTGCGGGGAAGATCACCCCATGAAGCGATGCTTGAACAGTATGGGGATATGGATATTGCGCTTGATCCCTTTCCATTCTCAGGCGGTATCACCAGCTGTGAGGCACTATGGATGGGAGTGCCGGTTATTACAGAACCACAGCAGCGCATGGTTAGCCGCCAAACCCATGCTTTTCTCTCTGCAATCGGCCTGGATGAACTCTCAGCATCTAACGAGGAGGACTACATTAGAAAAGCTGTCGCATTGGCCGGCGACTTTGATCGCCTAAAAAGCCTTCGAGAGTCGCTTCGCTCGAAGATGAAGCGCTCACCTTTGATGGATCTGGTGAGCTATACACAATCACTAGAACCATCCTTGATCACACTCGATCAGCGGATTCGAAACCAAGCTGCGAAAGAGTCATTCAGCAAATAAAAATGCATCATTGTAATGATAGCCCCGGGCCTAATAATTCCCTGACCTCAGACTCGTGTCCCGGTGGGACCACATAATAAATCAAAATCACATGCTGGAGACGATGAGGGGTTATCTTACAAGATTGTGCACGGGCGATTCTTACTGATGGACAACCAAGAATCGATCTCATCTGTCATCAACCACTACAGTAACGTTGAAAAATACACTCAACTCAGACACATACAATGACGGAGAAATTGATCCAATTATTTCCTCAATTGAGACACACTATCAAAGATCAAGCATCAGATTGATGTACCGCATCATCAAGGTATGATGATTTGTGCAAATACCGTGAGAGGCAATCTTCTTGAGGCTCACGCAAAACAAGAGAGTGAGGCACTGAGATGGAAACCGCACGTTTGATTCGCCATCCAATAAGCTTTTGCCTGTTAAGCAGCAATGGTTAATTGTCGCGCACTCATACCCAGCCTAAACAGGCCAATCAAAAACAATAAAGACAACCAAACCGGTGTACTTATGAGCAACATATACATATATCAGATTTATTATGATGAATTAAGCAAATCTAAATTACTTCCTGAATTCATACCATTGGACAACACGTCCAATAAACGCCCTGACTGGTTCGAATTTTTAGTCATCCTCAATTTTTTAAGAGAAAATGAACCCGGGGAGTCGCTATTTTTGCGAAAGTTTGTTTTGGGCATCCAAGCCCAAGCAAACAGCAAAAACTTCACGCGACCGTTTATGCCTGCGGCGCCCGGACTAACCGCCTTCGCTTCGCTATCCATGGCGGTCAGCGTTAGAAGCGGCGACTGGTATGGCTTTCTTTCGCCAAAGTTTCAGAGAAAAACTCAACTGGATCCACAGCACGTCATCCAAATGATAAAAGAAAACTCCCAGCACGCTAATGTTGCTTTGTTTTCTCCAGGCTGGGATCAAAACGCCTTCTTCAAAAACCCATGGGAGCAAGGCGAGATTTGGCATCCAGGCATTACTCAACTTTCACAAGATTTTGTATCTTATCTGAACCTTGATATTGATTTGGAATCGCTAGTTACTGACTCATACTCAGCCGTTTTTTCAAACTACGTCATTGCAAAAAAAGAATATTGGGTGGAATGGAAAAGAATACCGCAGAAGAGTTTTTTATTTTCTGAGGAAAACAAGGGAAAACTGGGATCTTCTCAAAACACAAGCTATAGCTCATCCAGAAACCAATACCCGATGAAGACATTTATTCAAGAACGATTTGCTTCATTGATTTTGACTACAGGTGAATTTCAAGTTCTTTCTCCAGACACTTTTATTCAAAGCATGACAGGAAAAGTATTTAAACGGCTCTTTCAAGATAGCTTAGAGACCAGAAAGCTACTTGCAATTTGCGACCTATTAAAATCGAAATACAGGAAAAAATCGGGGAGTCGCTATTTTTGCGGAAGCTTGTTTTGGGCGTCCAAGCCCAAGCAAGCGGCAAATACTTAACGCGACCGTTTATGCCTACGGCGCCCC
>NZ_MPRL01000124.1:0-4788 GCF_002020875.1 Solemya pervernicosa gill symbiont
GGCGCCGTAGGCATAAACGGTCGCGTTAAGTATTTGCCGCTTGCTTGGGCTTGGATGCCCAAAACATGCTTCCGCAAAAATAGCGACTCCCCGACTGCATTTAGCTTCCTGCTGCTGGAGTGGTAAGAAACCGCCCTCTTGGCGTTTCTGGCTAGAGTCTTACACACGCCCCATAAAATCAAGACGTTGCACTATTTTCGGGCATCAATCCATTCCTACCTCCTACTGACTACCCATTCAGTGGCGGTCACAAATATGGTGGCAGGTGTAAGAATCTTCTCTTATTAGAACGGGAAAAATAGCGCAGCATGGAAGAGAGAGTTCCCGGCTACTGTGCACTCTGTATATCGCACTGTGGCTGTACATCGATCGTGGAGGATGGTCGCCTAACGGCGGTCGAGCCCGATCCTGCCCATCCAACTGGTAGCGCAATCTGCATCAAGGCAATGGCCGCACCCGACCTGGTCTACAGCTCTGAGCGCCTCACAAGCCCGTTGCGACGCACCACCCCTAAAGGGGATGACAATCCCAACTGGGAAGCGATCTCCTGGGATGAGGCGCTGACAGAGATCTCAAGCCGCGTTAACGCACAGGCCGCAGCCGATGGTCCGGAGTCGGTCGCCTTCTCAGTGACGACACCCAGCGGTACTGCCATCGCTGATAGCTTTCCCTGGGTTAACCGCCTCGCCCACGCCTTCGGCTCACCCAATACCGTCTTTGCCACCGAGAACTGCAACTGGCATAAGGACTTTATGCCGCAGCACACCTTCGGCACACCACTTGGCATGCCCGACTACGAACTGAGCGGCTGCATCCTGTTGTGGGGATTTAACCCCTCCACTAGCTGGCTTGCCCAGGCACGGGCGATAAAAACCGCACGAAAGAACGGCACCAAACTGATTGTGGTCGATCCACGCAGTGCTGGATTTGGCAAGGGTGCCGATCAGTGGCTGCGGGTTCGCCCTGGCAGCGACGGCATTCTGGCAATGGCACTGGCCAGCATGCTGATCGAGAACGGCTGGTTTGATCGTGAGTTTATCCGCGACTGGAGCAACGGCCCCTTTCTGATCCGTGATGATAACGACCGTTTTCTGACCGAAGCGGACCTGATCGCAGGTGGCTCGGCCGAAAGCTATGTCGCCTGGAACAGCACCCTGGATCGGCCAGTGCTCTACGACACCGAGAGCGCCACCTATAGAGATCCCGAGGGCCGGATTGGCCTCAGTGGTAATCACACTATTGCAACCATTCATGGCGAGCTCCACTGCCGCACCGCCTTCCAGCGCTATAGCGAAACCTGCCGCGAATACTCAGGCCCTGAGATTGAAACGGTGACGGGCGTATCGCCCACACAGCTCTACGAAACGGCCAAACTGATTCATCAATACGGTCCGCTCAGCTACTACACCTGGACAGGCACCGCACAGAACACCCAGGCAACCCAGACCGGGCGTGCCATGGCACTGCTCTACGCCCTGACGGGCGCGCTTGACGCCGCTGGAGGAAACACCCAGTTTGAGCGCCCACAGCTCAACAATGTTTTTGGCCACGAGCTGCTCTCCGAGACTCAGCGCGGGAAGACACTAGGACTCGACGAACGACCACTGGGACCTGGCACCATGGGCTGGATCTCATCGCGTGATCTCTACAGCGCTATCAGCGACGGCTCACCCTATCCAGTAAAGGCACTGATCAGCTTCGGTGCCAACCCGCTACTCACCAAACCGGCTCCCCACGCCGCCGACGCGGCGCTGCGCAAACTCGACTTCCACGTCCACTGCGACCTCTTTATGAATCCAAGCGCGGCCAATGCCGACATCGTGCTACCAGTCTGCTCTGCATGGGAGCGTGAGGGACTCAACGCCGGTTTTCAGATCTCACAGCAGGCGGAGGCATATATTCAGCTCCGCCCTGCCGTTGTCGAACCACGTGGCGACTCGCGCAGCGATGAATGGATCGTCTTCGAACTGGCCAAGCACCTCGGCCTCGGCGAACAGTTCTTCAACGGTGATCACGAAGCGGCACTACGCCACCAGCTCGAGCCGAGCGGTGTAACTCTGGAGGCGCTACGCGAAGCCCCACGAGGTATTCCGCTGCCACTCAGAACCCACTACCGGAAATATCGTCACCAGGGTTTCAACACACCCTCTCGACGCATCGAACTCTACTCACAGGTGTTTCTCGATAGCGGCTACCCTCCGTTGCCAGAGTTCATCGTGGAACCGGCCAAAAACAGCTACTACCCACTGCTGCTCACCTCGGCAAAAACGGTTCAATACTGTCACAGCCAGCAGCGCAATCTACCGCTGCTGAGAAAGAGCATGCCGAGGCCCCTGATCGACATCCATCCCAACACCGCCAATGTTTTTGGTATCGCCGAGCATGACGAGGTGGTGGTCACCACTGATGAGGGAGTAATGAATGCAGAGGCACGTTTTAACAGCAGCCTGGCGCCCGACGTGCTCTGCTCACAGTACGGCTGGTGGCAGGCATGCAACCAGCTTGGAATAAAAGGGTACGCGATTGAAGGGCGCGAGAATGGAAACTACAACAACCTAATCAGCGATAAACGGATCGACCCGATCAGCAGCTCCAACACCCTGCGTCACAGCTACTGCAAAATAAAGCGGCGAGCTGAGGCGACTACTCCTCAATAATCTCCAGCTCTTCGTCCGTTTCGTTTTTCACCTCAAACGGGTTCTCCTCACGCAGCGAGGCGATTGCCATCGCTATTGAGAGCAGAATAATCGCATTGAGAAACACAGGAATAATAACGAAGGCGTAACCGAGCGAGTGTACACTCGCACCACCCACCACCGCCGTGATCGCTGTAGCGCCACCCGGCGGATGCATGCAGTGCAGCTGATGCATAAAGAGCATCGCCATCGGGATCGAGAGCGAGGCAGCCAGAAGCTCATTAGGGACCAGAAAGTAGCAACTCATCCCAACAAAGGCGGAGACCAGATGACCACCGACCAGATTCCACGGTTGTGAAACGGGGCTAAAGGGGAAGGAGAAGAGCAGAATTGCAGAGGCACCAGTCGAGGCGAGAATCATTGGCATATCATCGGCCTCAAGGATCACACTGGAGACAAACGAGGCGATAGCCGTACCGATAAAGGCACCCACCAGCGAGATCATAAACTCTCGCTCGCTCATCACCCGGTGCAGCCCGATTATTCTTTTAAGCATTGATCCTGACCTACGCTGACCGCCATGGATAGCGAAGCGAAGGCGGTTAGTCCGCGATAGTCGACGCCGTCTGCCTATTCGTAGTTGAGAGCGTGAGCGAACGACGGAGACAAGCTTCCGCAAAAATAGCGACTCCCCGAATTTATTTAGATCAGAGTACCACAGCACGGCGACGCATCACCCATACGAGTGGCATCACTTGAATCAGACGCTCTCCCTGCCAAACAGGAACACATCACAAGAACCAGACACCTTGATAATCAAGACAACGTACAACGATTGCCAGTACCTGGGAAAGCTAGCGTGAAGCGGAACCACACAATACCCATACCGACATTATTGCTAGGCATTATTCTTTGGATACACCGATTTCCTGATCACATCAGGATCAATCTCTTTTACCGACGAAAGCTCTTTTATCAAAGAGTCTGTTTCTGACATCATGCCATCAAACATCGCATAAACATCCTTGTTAAAATCCCTATGATTTAATATTTCCAACTCCACAAGCTTTAATTGATTCAATAAATTATTAGTCACGTGCAATGCGCTATGCATAGTCGCAAGATATATTTCCTTTTTTTTATTTTCTATTTCAGCTTCATATTTTATTTTCAACATCCGCTCTTGACTGGCTGCCCACTTAATAGCCAATAGCGCCGTTACCCAGATCACAAACAACGCCAACACCCTATTTGTAACCACCTTCCATAACTCGCCCTCTTGAGGTGAGAAATAGAACCCAACCAGAGTTAGCATTGAACATATAAAAGCAAACAAAATCACATATTTATTATTTCGAAACCAGAGTGCGATCAGAATAACGGCGGCGTATGGAACCCCACCCGCCACACCTAGAGGCAAATTAACATCAATCACAAAAATCGCAGCCATTATAAAAAAACCAAATAACAACAGCGAAACAGATTGATTTATTGATTTCATTTTTATTATTTACCCCAAGTCATTTATCATTGCATACATCACTGTTGTTAGACTTGTGAACGCCTGGGAACTGGGAACCGGGAAGAAAATCCGAATGGAATGTAATTTGATGTCATCTGATTTCGAACTCCATCTCTCTTCTACTTCCTTCGCCTGGGCTTGTTATGGTTTCCTGATTCAGCCCTTCTTGTTCGAATAGCGTGTTACAGCTTTCCTACAAAATCAAGTCATTACTGTTCCTTTATCCGATCTTCCCTTGGACATGACGACAATTTCCCTTACCGCTACTCAAACTCCATCTGTGCGAAAACACCTTGAGCATTTCGGCGCGCAATAAGATCAAACACCTTGAGATGACTGAAACGGGACTGATCGATCTCTACGGCTGCGTAAATATCACCACCCTCTTCGATCACCTTGGCGATCTCACCACGGAGAAAGGTTAGATAGTCGTAGGTATCGGCTCGCGCCTGTGCGGGTGTCGCCAGATGGCCGTGGCCGGGAATAATGTGTACGGGCTCATAACTCATCATGGCCTCGAAGACCTCCACCCATCGGGGAGTCGCTATTTTTGCGGAAGCTTGTTTTGGGCGTCCAAGCCCAAGCAAGCGGCAAATACTTAACGCGACCGTTTATGCCTACGGCGCCCCG
>NZ_MPRL01000125.1:0-3251 GCF_002020875.1 Solemya pervernicosa gill symbiont
CGGGGCGCCGTAGGCATAAACGGTCGCGTTAAGTATTTGCCGCTTGCTTGGGCTTGGATGCCCAAAACAAGCTTCCGCAAAAATAGCGACTCCCCGATGAATCGGCATCGTTTTGATGTGGCTGGGGGTGGGGAGGTGGCTATTGCGCTTCGGGCGACGCCTCTGCCTCTCCCAGGTCGGGTGTGATGGCGTCGAACACGCTGCCGATGGTGCTACCGATACTGGAGGCGATCTCTCCGGTGCGGTTGCCCTTGTTCTCCGCCTCACGCTGTTCCTGTACCCGTTCTGGCAGCAGGATCTCAGCCACGCTTAGAGGGGTGGTCTGGGCCTGCTCCACAAGCTCAATACCCTGTTTGCTGAGTGCACTTAGAAGCTGGGGAGAGGCGCGACCAGAGAGCCATAGAATTCGCTTGCTGGTTGAAGGCCTGGTAAGAGCCTCGATCAAACCATTGTTGGACTCACTCAGGGTGAGGTAGTCGGCGATTACGGGATAGATCTTGTTACCGCTCCAGTCGACCAGCTGTAGTTGCCCATCCTGACTATGGAGATTGATCACGCGGTCTCTGTTGGTGTGGTAGTTGTAGATCAGCTCAGCCTGCTGCTGGGCGTGGCGACATGCCATCTCGGAATCAGCACCGCTGTTGCTTTTCAGTAGCGCCTCTCTACCGAGCGCCCCTTCCAGGATGCTGATAGCTGCGACCTGTCGTGTGAGGTGGTTCACGCTGCAGATGGGGTGGTAGACGAGCTGGGTCGACTCCTCTTCGCTAAGGCCGATTTTCTGCGCCGACTGATCGGCGGCCTTTAGCATCGTGGTGGGGCTGATCTTCCAGCCGTTGGGATCGCTCTGGGTACCGTTGCTGATGCGTACCGAGACCGAGGCGACCATCGGTGCCGCCACCATTACCGCCTCAATCGGTGCACCACCGGCAAATACCGACCACGCCACATCATCCAGCTCCTCCTGCAGCAGTTTGTTACTGGAGTAGGGATCAACACCCAGCTCGGCAGCGAGACGGCGTTTAACGGTGTTAAAACCGAGCAGGTTCTTGGCCAGCGTATCATCCTCATCACTGCTCTCCTTGCCGATGCTGGAGATAGCCGCGCCTACGTCACTCAGCACATTGCCGATGCCAGAGGGGATAGACTCAAGCGTGCCGACCGGATCGGTGACCAGATTACGCGTCAGACTGATCGGTGCCTCGGCAGCAGCCATAAAGCCCTTCTGGAAAGTGTCGCTCTCCTTCATCTGCCGCAGTGCCACAATCGCCTCGATCTCGTGGGCGCGCTCACGCAGCAGCGAATCGGTGTGTACCTCAAGCGACTGAATCTCAGAGCTGAGCTGGTAGCTGTTCATCCTGCCGTCATTCGCCACCTCGGGCTCGATACGGTAATGCTCAGAGGTCGCGACCGATTCATCCAGTAGCGTTGCAGCGGTTAGCGTAATGGCGGGCTCATATGAGGGTGGCGTGCTGGTAGTCGCATTGAGTGTGGCAGAGCCAATCAGCAGTGCTGCTCCGGTAAAGATAGGCAGAAGGTGAGACGGCTGGGTTCCATTCATAATCTCGTGCTCTCATTGTTATTAGGGTGATCGACTGCCGCTGCAGCCCTGCACTGAGCCGATCATATCAGCATCCCTGCCGAGAGAACCAACCCGGCAAGATTAGTCGCAAATTGATAACGAAGAGCCTTTGAATGAGCCGGGGGTAGGGTATAATGCCGCTCGGTGCAGAGGACGACCCCGCAATAGGGCGCTTCGGTACCGAGAGATCACGTATCGCGCGCGAATCACGCAGCCTCTGTGATCGAGTCACCGCATCAAGCCCGGGTGGCGAAATTGGTATACGCAGGAGACTTAAAATCTCCCGACCGCAAGGTCGTACCGGTTCGACTCCGGTCCCGGGCACCAATTACATCTCTCTACGGAATGAGGAACTATTTAAAGGAATGCTATCTGTAATCTCACTCGCACTTCTCCTGACCGGATTCTCGATATTCAGTGCAATCACGCTGGCACTGACGCATTTTAGTGGCGACCACTATCGCGATCAGGTGATGTCGAGAATTATGGGGCTGATACTGCTTCTGGCTTTGAGTGGTTTGCAGCTTGCTCACTTTCAGTGGCTCTACCTCGATCTGGAGTGGGCAGAAACACTCCCTTACCGAATGATCCTATTCACTGTGGCACCAGCATTCTATCTCTTTTGCCGGCCACTCCTACGCCCAGATGTTCCACCCGCATTCACTCCAATACTCCTCTGGCACGCTTTGCCCATTCTGATTGCTGCGCTGCTTCCGCAAGAGTTGGCCCTACCGCTGGCATTTCTTGTCGGTGCTGGCTATCTCTTGTGGCTTGCACTCAGTCTTTTTGCCTTGCGCACAGAACGGGCGAGTTTCCGCCTAGAGATGTTTCTTCTTGGCACCGTTTTTATGATCGCAGTCGCTGTGTCTTTGCTTGGGCTTCTGCAGACGGTTCTACCCGAAAAACTATTTTTCAGCCTCTATTCGATAGCAATTGGAATGGCCTTTGTTCTGGTGCAGACGGCTCTGGGGTTCAGGCCGAGGTTGTCGACTGAAGTCAGGGAGACGGCACAAGCGGCCTATGCCGTTTCAACGCTTACCAATATCGATTGTGATGCAACGCTCTCCAAGTTGAACGATCTGATGCAGAGAGAGCGCTTCTATATCGATTCAAAACTATCTCTGCCAAATCTGGCAGAGCAGCTCTGTATCTCCACCCACCAGCTCTCTGAACTGATGAATACTCGGTTAGGCAAGGGGTTCTCCCGCTATTTGCGAGAGCAGCGTGTTGATGCCGCCAAGCAGATGTTGCATGAAGAACGTTCCGCCTCAGTCTTGTCCGTTGCCTTAAGCGTTGGGTTTTCATCGCAATCGACCTTCTACGAGGCGTTTCGTGAGATTGAGGGCATGACGCCTGGTCAGTACCGCAAGCTGCAAACTGAGGGGTAAAGCCGGAAAACGGCCGCCGATTACTCCGAAATTATCGTTTCGGAGCTAAAAAGTGCTCCAGATCGATAAGATCGGAAGAAAATTGGATACTCGTCATCCAAATTTAGGTCTCCAGACACAAGCTTAGGAGCCCTACATGAATCCCTATCTACTTCTCTCCATCGAACTGCTCGCGAGTATTGCGGTGGTAATCCCCCCATTAATAATGGTTCTCATAAGTAGGGATCATGCAGCCTGATTCAACTTCTGAACGGGTGTGATTCCACCCAGCGCTGAATGAGGTC
>NZ_MPRL01000126.1:0-5043 GCF_002020875.1 Solemya pervernicosa gill symbiont
ATCGCGATATTAATGCGGCCAATAATATCCTTGCTGCGGGCGGACATGCCCGTCTCGATGGAGGAATCACCGTCCCTTTAGGTCGGTGAGGATGTCAAGTAACTAAGCGTGGAAGCGAAACGATGTCTGCGCTCAAGTCACTACCTATTTCAAAGCTAATATCTCTATCAAACCAAACGCGAAGACTGCTGTGAGCAGTGCAGAATTTCTTGCAGTATCTCTAGCGCATCTTTGCAAAGGCTTTCACTCTTGTTGTAGAACTTCTTAGCAGTCGAGCGCTGACCGCCATGGATAGCGAAGCGAAGGCGGTTAGTCCGCGATAGTCGACGTCGTCTGCCTATTCGTAGTTGAGAGCGTGAGCGAACGACGGAGAAGACTTGGGCTTGGATGCCCAAAACAAACTTTCGCAAAAATAGCGACTCCCCGGTCAAACTCAAACTGTTCGTATTCTTCTTCGCTTAACCAATTTTGCAGCTTCCTGTTCTGAACGTTTTCTCTACGCTTTAATTTCTCAGATATTACTTCCAGTTTTGCGAGACGTTTGGTTCCTTCAGTAGTTAATTTGCGGTGTGGATTATTGTTGCCTAAACGTTCTTGCAGTAATCTGCAAAGATTACGGTTATATTTTATTGTCAAACCATTCACTCATTTTTTATTTTTCTAATTATGTTAGCTTGCATTATTAGAGCGCTAGAAAGGTTCAATCCAAGATATTCTTTAGTCTTTTAGTTATATCAGGATTATTGATTTTGATATTTGCAAGAACATTTTCGAGCTGCTCAAGAGCTATCTCAATTTTAGGATTTTTATTGTTAAAGATTTGCTCAACTGGCATTAAGGCATTCGCATCTACGAACCTAAAATCCTTTGCAGAAATTGTTGAACCAATATTGTAAATAGGTTCAGACTTAAGGACTGATGCAGCTCTATTTATTTTGAAAGCCACCATACTTTCTACAACTTCTACACTCCAAAATCTTCTTTCCGCTTTATCTTTTTCAAAATTCCCAAACCTCATATTGACCTTATCAATATGCTCTTTGACATACTCAATGAATGAGAAACTCACATCACCAAACCCCTTCATATAAGAAGTATGAGTGTCCTCAACAACAATTAGCCCGCCATCTTTCATGTGAGGTAGCAGGCTTTCTGTTGTAATTATTTGTTGACTATACGTATGTCCTCCATCGTCTAGAACAATATCAATTTCTCCAACATCATTTACAAATTCTTCCCAAAAATTCTTATCAGATTGGCTTCCAATATATATTTCAAAACCCTCTTTTTCCCATTTTTTTGCTTCTGGATTTAAGTCAACACCAATAATTCTAGCGTTAGATCCAAAATAGTCCCTCCACATAAAAAGAGATCCACCATCAAGAATACCAATCTCTACAAAAGTTATATCTTTATCTCTGTAAGCATCAAAAAAATAATCATAACTGTCAAAATAAGTCGTGTGTTTGTAGCTCACATAGGGGCTATTCATATAGGATTTGTATGACGCTGTCTTTTTCACTGGTTTTTCCGCCCTTCAGCTAGCGAGTCTTTCAGCATCCCAGCAGCAAACCCAAACTCCTTACAAAGCTCTTTAACTTTCTTCAAAGCGACAGTACGTTCGTTCTTCTTTGCTTCAGCCATCTGCTGCTGAATTGCTTCCATCTCAGCTTTAAGTTCGTCATATGATTTCATCACACATCTCCTTTGAGAAAGTGTCTATGTCATCATATAGATTTTAACGAATGTAGGGAAGCACGTTTTTCCTACGTCCGCTGACCGCCATGGAGAGCGAAGTGAGGGCGGTTAGTCCCCGATAGTCGACGCCGTCTGCCTATTCGTAGTTGAGAGCGCGAGCGGACGACGAAGAAGATGCAGCAGCGGCTTTATGTCGGCGTAGGACTCCCCGGTTGTAAGTGTTGCTGTGTATTTATCTGCACACAGTGCACAACTAAACGACATCGAGTTTGCCAACGAAGGTTGAAGCCAACGGATTTTGTCAGCACACGTAGCGTTCTTGCAGAGGCGTTCAAAAGCGGTAGCTTCGTAATCGCTATACAAAACAAGACGCATGATAAGTCTGTGGATGATGAAGCTGCGTAGCACACTGTGTAATGCTACGTAGTTGCGTTGGTACTTAGGCAAGTAAACGGTAATAGCCCAACCATACCGAAACTTAGCAGCAGCTAAGAAGGCTTGTTACACAGTGGCTGATAAGCAACTCACACGCCAAACAGCGAACCGGGAAACGATCTGGAAGGAAAAGTTCGTGAACTGAATTTGACCTGACAGACACCTTTTGAAAAATCGGTAACTGTCAGATCAAGTCTGGATTACTACAGTTTATGGCATCCCTGCCACCAGCCCCTCTTCGGAGGGGTTTTTCGTGTCTATGGTCTGGTGGTTGTAGGGGAAAATCGTCCCGAGTCACTGCTAAGAGGCTTGGATCAAAAACTCGGTCGCCATGGCCACAGGTTTGCGACGCCGCTTAATCTCCTTAACTTCTACCAGGCCGTAGCGCTTCATTGTATTCATTGCACCTCTATTTAATAACGCCGTGACTTCTAAGCGAATCGTCCACCGCTCTCCAGAAGTCTTCTAATAACTGGGCCGCAGAGTCGAACTCATAAGGGACGCCCTTGCAGTTCATATCTTCATGGTGGTGATCGTAGTCAAGTTGATCGCATTGTCATCGACGACCAGAATGCTCAGACCTGCCAGCGCCCCCCCTTACCGTCTCAATAGCAGCCACAGAGATCGATTTTTCATTAGGAGGTTCTGCTTCCGCAACTTAAGTTTCAGTCAGATACCAACGGTATGGGTGGTTGTGCTGGCGACATCAGTAGTGAGACCATGAATGTAGAGCCCTCGCCTGGTGCGCTAGTGAGGTGAATCTCACCCCCCCATCAATGCAACCAATCGTTGGCAGATCGCCAATCCCAGTCCCGTTCCCCCATAACGCCGGGTTATCGAGCCATCACACTGTTGAAACGGCTGAAACAGACCCTGCTGCTGATCAGAGGTAATACCGATATCGGTATCACTAACAGTGAATTTCAGGGCAGTCCCCTCGTCTCTTCCTCTCTCAACTTCCACATGCAAATGGTCTAATTCTTTTATCGGTCTTTTCTGTTCGTTAATTGAAAAAGCGTTGCGTCTTTGTACAGCGGGATTTTATTAAATCTTGGATTTCGTTATAGATGACACAGTCGCCATACTGATCACCGAGCACCTGTGCCGTCTGTGCGGCTAGCTCTGGTAGAGATTCACTAAACTCTTTGAGTTTTTTCTCGATCAGGCGGTACTTGATGCCAACCTCTTCGGCAAAGGCCTGCCACTTTCGTTCAATGATCCACTCAGGCCGGTTCTCACCGCCTATCTTCATGGCCATACGTTCCGCCAGATCTGGATAGATGGCGGTACACATGAGGTCGTAGAAAGGAGCGAGCTGTGGTCCTGAATCCGTCAGCAGTAGTGAGATATTTTTTGCGTGTGCATCGGCATTACCGACAAGGACGTTAAAGATCACCCAATCCAACAGACTGGCGATATCGGCAGCTGGTTGAATACTCTGATCTCGCACAAGGTCAAAACACTGAGCAAGGCTTGGTCCACCCTCAGCTTCGTATTTTGTGTCTGGAGGTACGCCAAGTGCCTGACAGAAATCTTCTTGATGGATACGGAACAGATTCCCTGCAGCGTTTACTTCGCGATCGTAACGGTTCACCAAATAGAGTGACTTGGCATGCTGCAGAATCTGTGACTCAGGCACATTTAGCCCAACTGTCCGAGCCAGCTGCATGCAGAATGTTTCATTCTCCACGCTATGCGCTACACGCTCGATCGGCGGCTTCAATATATGGCTGCTCGCTGCCCCCCCCATCGGCAGGTGAACAGCCTCACTATCAAAAAAGACCGGCAACTTGTTCTGTGCACCGGCCAACGATAGGCGAATGCCAACCTCACCGGCTAACATGGGTCGATTGTGTAGGTCATCAATGAGCTGATTGAGTTCGTCGTCCCCTAACCGGCGATAGTCTGGGTGTCCATCAGGCAGTTTATCGTCGGACAACAGACTGACTGCACCTGCACATTCGCCACCTACAGCCTCCAGCAGTGCAAAGTCGTTCTGCTCGGACAGACCCAGACGGCGGGCAATGGCCCGGCGCACCTCGGATTCGGGCAACAGATTGGCAAAGAAAGGCCGAGCCTGGGCATCGTTAAACGCCTCTGGCTGTAACTGCAAGTGAATAGAGAGCGGGACCGAATTTGCTTTCATTAGCCATGCCTCTGTGTATTGGAAGAGAAAGCGACGCCCCTCATCCAGCCACAGCGTGCCGACACGCTGATCACGGAGGAAGACGTTTAACGGCTGGTTCATCTACCCGACGCCTGACGCTGCCAACCACGAGGGTGGAGCGACAACTCTACCCCCAAGCACTGAAGCACCTTGAGGACCTTGCCCAGCTCAATGGTGGGCTTGCCTTTCTCCAGGTCGGACATAAAGCGCACACCGACACCGCAGAGGCTGGCGAAGTCTGCCTGGGTAGCTCCTTGCTGTTTGCGATGCGCGCGGACGGCTTGCCCCAATGCGCTTGGGCTATCTATATTCCCGTACGGTAGTGTATATTTTTTATCCATGGCTCGAATGCTTAATATTTCCTGTTCGGGAATATTGACTCACCCAAAGTTCGATTGCAACAAATTATTCCCGTTCGGGAATCTACGCTGGCTCCCAGCGGATGCGGAATATGGCATGAATCAGGGTTTTCTGCTTCATGCGCCGCTCCAGTGCCCCAATAAACTGATCGCGTTTGGCCTCGATATCATCCTCCACATCGAAGATCTCCTGGCGCTGGCGACGCTGCTTGCGCTCCAGCCCCTTGAGTTCCTCTTGTAGGGTCTTCTATTCGGCCACGGTTTCGGCCATGCGCGAACGACGTTCTTAAACGGCCTTTTCATCATCTACCCCGCCCACCACGCTCCAGTACAATCTCGGGCATCTTCGGACCTCGT
Source organism: Solemya pervernicosa gill symbiont (assembly GCF_002020875.1). Taxonomy (NCBI): domain Bacteria; kingdom Pseudomonadati; phylum Pseudomonadota; class Gammaproteobacteria; species Solemya pervernicosa gill symbiont. The sequence goes on from NZ_MPRL01000126.1 coordinate 5,017, forward strand.
TCGATCTCCCTTGTCTGTACCCGCTCT
>NZ_MPRL01000127.1:0-3027 GCF_002020875.1 Solemya pervernicosa gill symbiont
CGGGGCGCCGTAGGCATAAACGGTCGCGTTAAGTATTTGCCGCTTGCTTGGGCTTGGACGCCCAAAACAAGCTTCCGCAAAAATAGCGACTCCCCGACCACGCCACCGATGATGACCGCGCCAGGGGGCTGGAGCTCGGCTTTGACAACTACATCACCAAGCCGATCGACTACGGTGAGTTGATCGCCACGGTCGATCGGCTCGCCTCAGCTGCAAGAGCCTAAACCGGTAGCAGCTGGGCGGAGAATTTTGAACGTTTTCGATCGCTTTCTATCGGTGCGTGTTGAAGCTATGTCGTCAACACATGGTCGCTACAACCAGATTTCTGAGCCCGAAACCTTTGTCTTAATCATCATCCTACAGATCACTATGATGACCTCACCAGGGTAGAGAGTGTGTAACATCTAGCGACGCTATTTCGCTATACTCCGCGCCATGAAAAATGAGATTGAATTGCTGGCGCCGGGTGGGGATATCGACTCCATCAAGGCTGCTATCGTGGCAGGGGCGAATGCGGTCTATTGCGGACTGGATCGCTTTAACGCTCGTAATCGGGCGGAGAACATCACCTTTGATGACCTCGCTGGGATACTAAGGTTGGCTCATCAGCACGATTGCGAAGTTTTCCTTACGCTAAATATCATTATTGTTGAGACTGAGATACCGGCTCTTAGCATTCTGCTAAACAAGCTGGTGAACACCAAGCTTGATGGCATCATTGTTCAGGACTTTGGTGTCTTCCATCTGCTGCAAAAATATTACCCCTCGTTCAAGGTCCACGCCTCTACCCAGCTGACGACTCACAATGCAGGTCAGATCAAGTTTCTGAATGAGCTGGCGGCTACGCGGGTTAATCTCTCGCGTGAATTAAGCCTTGAGGAGATCCACTCACTATCCACCGTCGCACACGAAAACGACATGCTGACCGAGGTCTTTGTTCACGGCTCTAACTGTATCGCCTTCTCCGGTATCTGTTACCTGAGTTCGGTGCATGCCGGTAAGTCGGGTAATCGTGGCCAATGTAGTCAGCCCTGTCGTGATCAGTACCTGACTACGGCTGAGGGCAGAGACTTCCCACTCAATATCAAAGACAACTCGGCCTTCTCTGATCTACGTGGTCTCTATGAGGCTGGGGTTGATTCACTAAAGATCGAGGGGCGCATCAAGAAGCACCACTACGTCTATACGGTGGTTGAGAGCTGGCGGCAGCAGTTGAAACGCTTCTATGAACAGGATCAGGTGGGCCGTGGTGAGGGTTCACTGCGTAAGGTCTTCAATCGCGACTTCTCCAACGCCTTTCTGCAGGGGGAGATTAACCGCAACATGTTTATCGACAATCCTCGCGACAACTCTGCGATCTATCAAGCCAAAAAGAGTGGAATGTCGGTTGAGGTGGCGCTGCCAACGGCCAAGCGTAAGCTCTATGACCAGAAGACCGAGATCATCAACAGTGTAGATGTGCAGATCGCTGCACTGAGTACCGAGAAGGCACCTCTGATCCTCTCTGCATCCGGTGAGGTTGGGTCTCCATTAACGCTCTCGATCAAATCATCCGATCTCTCCTTCGAGGTTAAGTCTGAAAGTACCCTGATCAGTGCTGCGACCAAGGAGAATCGAACGTCGGCAAGAGCAGGGAGCAAGAAGGGTATTCCGCAGTCACTCGATAGTGAGCTGCTGGCTGAGCGATTCAAGGCGATCAACGACACCGAGTACTTTATCGATGAGATCGATCTGAGCGAACTTGATGACGACCTTATTGTTCCCTTTAAAGAGTTGGTCGTGCTGAAGAGGCAAATCCTCTATGTGCTGAATGGATCTAAAGAGATACAGGCACCGGTAGAGCTACCGCGACTTAAAAAAAGTCCATCCGATGAGGCCTCTCCTGAACTCTCACTGCTAATCTCTTCAGCGGAAGATCTCCATCTCTGCAAGGAGAGTGCGGCTAAAGTTTTCTATCAGCTTCCCAATAGCTTTAAGAAGGGGAGCGCCGAGTATGTTGAGCTGTTTCGCAACAATGAGGGCCTGATCCCCTGGTTCCCCTCGGTATTGATTGGCAGTGATTACCAGATAGCGGTTGAGCTACTTGAGCAGTTGAGACCTGAGCAGATCGTTACCAACAATACCGGTATCGCCTATGAGGCCTATCAGAGAGGGATCGACTGGATAGCGGGGCCGCAGCTTAATCTGGTCAATTCCTATAGTTTGATCTGTCTGAAAGAGAGCTTTAATTGCAGCGGTGCGTTTATCTCCAATGAGATTAATCGCGGCCAGATACGCAAGATGGTCAAACCCGACGACTTTAAGATCTACTACAGCATCTACCATCCGATAATCCTGATGACCAGCCGGGCGTGCCTCTTCTATCAAGTGACGGGGTGCAAGAAGAATATCGTTGATGGGGCCTGCATACAGCGTTGCGAGAAGTCGTCGCAGATCACCAACATGAATGACGCCTCGCTGTTAATTAAAAAGAGCAAAGGCGATTACCATACCGTCTATAACGAATCGAGCTATCTGAATACGGATATCGTTCGTGATGTGCCGAGTCTGGTTACAGACTATCTCGTTGATCTGCGTGATATTAAAACCGACACGCAGATTGAGATGGAGAAGCCGCAGCTGACCCAGCTATTTCAGCGATACATCGTGGGTGATGCCGAGGCCGCCAACGAATTGAAAGAGGTGATCTCGCCTGTCACCAATACCCAGTATCGGAAGGGAATCTAGGCGTTAGAAGAGCAAAGATAGCAGCGTCGTCTTAATGGTTACTTTCACCGACGTTGTCGACCTGCAGGGTGAACATCTATATTTTGACGGCTTCTGCGTTCATGTTTGGGTGCAGCAAGATATGAATGGAAAGCTGAAGGTGTACAAGAGAGTTCACAACACCTTTTAGATGTTTCGCAAAGAGACTCGCTTTTTCGACTTCCGCTGACCGCCATGGATAGCGAAGCGAAGGCGGTTAGTCCGCGATAGTCGACGCCGTCTGCATATTCGCAGTTGAGAGCGCGAGCGAACGACGAAGAA
>NZ_MPRL01000128.1:0-2930 GCF_002020875.1 Solemya pervernicosa gill symbiont
CGGGGCGCCGCAGGCATAAACGGTCGCGTGAAGTTTTTGCTGTTTGCTTGGGCTTGGATGCCCAAAACAAACTTTCGCAAAAATAGCGACTCCCCGGGAGCTTAGTTGTTGAATTTATGAAGAAAAACGTGTTTTGAAAGGTCGGGCGTGTGTGGTTGGCCCGCCCAGATGAGTATCAGTGAATGGTCCTATATATATGACCATTGTCGTGGTGGCGGGGTAGCTATCCGCAAATACTCCGATTGTTGGCGCAGCTGGGTCGATACGGGTTTAGCTAAAAACATGACCCTTGGGCACCTCCACGATGCCCTCATCGGAGAATGTAAAGCGCTTGCGATTCCGTTTGCTGTCATATCCGATCTGCTTACCGGCAGAGATCTCTACCCCTTGTCGTTAAGGCAGCGGTTGAGGTGGACACCATAGCCGAGCTCGACCCCCTGAAACAGAATTGATGCCTCGACCGTTGCCTCATCTCCGACGGCTTGTACGATCGAAATAGTCCTATCAAAGATCAGTGCTGCTCCCACTTTTGAATCTTCAGGTGGGTGCTGAAATTATCCGTGCCACTATATGGCGAATATCAGCGCAAGCATCGTTCCAGGGATGAGGGACTGGAGGTGGTGAGATATGGGGGGCGACTATCGTAGCTGTGCTTTGCAGTGGTGCAGCAGGTAACTACGTGCGCTTCAATCGGGCAGTGCTCATGTGGAGCAGGTTCAGCGGAGTTCGTTGATCGCCTTGTAGAATTCACCGATATCGAGCGGCTTGGTTAGATAGTTGCGGAAGCCTGACTCTAGCCCCTTGCGGATATCTCGGTCGAAGGCGTTGGCACTGACCGCAATCACGGGAATCGCTCTCGTCGCCTCACTCTTTTGCAGCTGTTCCAGCACCTCGAAGCCGTCCATGTCGGGTAGCCCGATATCGGTCAGGATAATATCGGGCCGGTGAGCCTGTGCCAGCTCCAGGCCAAGTGACGGTGTGGAGGCGGTCAGCAAGCGTACACCCTGCATGTTATGAATCAGTCCCTCCATCAGGTGAATATGGCTGGGGCTGTCTTCGATGTAGAGGATGGTTGTGTTGCTATCTGGAGGGACGGCGGCTGACGACCTGGAACGTTGCTGTTCGCCCTGCGGTAGTGATGTTCGATAGGCAGGAAACTCAAGCCAGAAGGTGCTGCCTTGACCCAACTCGGAGCTAACGCCGATATTGCCGCCCATGCGTTCGATGAGTTGCTTGGTAATGGTGAGTCCGATTCCAGTTCCTTCAACAGAGTGATTGTTCAGATAGAGCCGGTTGAATGGTTCAAAGAGGATCGGTAGATCACCCTCGGCGATGCCGGGCCCGGTGTCGGTGACTGAGATTCGCAGCTGCTCAGTGTCGGTCAGCTCGCAGTTCAGTGTGACGCGGCCGCCCTCATGGTTGTATTTGATCGCGTTGGATAACAGGTTCAGTAACATCTGCTTGAGTCGTACCAGATCGGCCTGCAGATTATAGTTGTTACAGTCACTAATCGAAGCGTTTAGAACGATGGCGCGCTCTTTTGCCAGGGGCAACATCAGCTCGATGCACGACTCAATACACTCGGCGGGATGGATAGTTTTAAGTTGTAGTTCAATCTTGTTGGCCTCAATGGCCGCCAGGTCGAGCAGATCGTTAACCACCTCAAGCAGGTGCCAGCCACCATTTAATATATGTTCGACACCCTGTGTTTGGCGTTCGCTTAACGGCTCTTCGTGATCGGATTGCAGTAGCTGGGCAAAGCCGAGAATGGCATTGAGTGGGGTACGTAGCTCGTGGCTCATGCGGGTTAGAAATTGTGATTTTGCCTGGTTGGCCTCAACCAGTTGTGTGTTTGTCTGCTGGAGTTCACGGGTGCGCTCCTTAACGCGTCTCTCAAGCTCACTATGGGACTTCTGTAGCAAGATTTCGGCACATTTACGATCAGAGATGTCGTGAACCGTACCGAAAAATCGAACGGTTTGACCGCTGTTATCTTGTTCCGTCTGGCCCATGCCATGAATATGTTTTTGTTCGCCGTTGGGTAGATTTATTCGATACTCAATGGAGTATTTTTCAGAGCTATCAAGGGCATCGCTCACGGCCTTGTTGACGGCATCAAGATCGTCGGGATGGATATGGCCCAGACAATCCTCGCGAGTGGCGTGATCATTGTCGTCGAAACCAAACAGGTGGAAATACTCATCTGAGAAGGTGGTGATATCCGTGGTTAAATCCCACTCCCAGGAACCGATGCTGGCAATCCTTTGCGCTTTTTTTAGGCTCTTCTGACTCAGACGTAACTCGTTTTCTATACGCTCAAGATGCTCTTGTTGCAGTTGGTACTCAGTGATGTCTCGTGCGGTAACAACAACGCCGATCGCGTCATCACTACCGGAGGGAATGAATGGATTGTAGGTGACCGACAAGTAGCGTCTGCCAACACTGCTGAACTCAAACCATTTTTCGAAACTGACGTGTTCGCCGTTGAGGCAGCGATCGATCTGTCGCTTGATGGTGCTACTAAATATCTCTTCACCAAGAATCTCTGCAACCGTGTGGTCTATGACCTCGTCGCGTCCCATTTGGTGAAACTCCAGATAGGATGCATTGATCGCCTGGTAGGTGTAGTCAGCCGCAACGTATGAGACCAGATCGTCGCTCACGGATCTGATGTAGTCGAACAGAGAGAGGTCGCCCTGGTGTGCTTTGGGATGGAGGTCCTTCATGGATTGAACTCATCTACCTTATGAATGGTGACTATCTTCCAGTGAAGATCCCCGATTAAACCACAGATTGCCCCCTGTAATCATTGGACCAATTGATGACATTAAACCGACGCTGACCGCCATGGATAGCGAAGCGAAGGCGGTTAGTCCGCGATAGTCGACGCCGTCTGCCTATTCGTAGTTGAGAGCGCGAGCGAACGACGA
>NZ_MPRL01000129.1:0-3409 GCF_002020875.1 Solemya pervernicosa gill symbiont
TCTACGTCGTTCGCTCACGCTCTCAACTACGAATATACAGACGGCGTCGACTATCGCGGACTAACCGCCTTCGCTTCGCTATCCATGGCGGTCAGCGATGGTAAGTTCAGAAACGAATGTCTTAACCAGCACTGATTCAGGTCATTAGAGGAAGCGCGATAGGAAATTGATCAGTGGCGTCAGCACTACAACCATTTACGGCCTCATAGCTCACTGGGCTATCTTCCGCCAGTGGCATATGCCAAACAAGCCGCTTAAAGTAAGCAGAATCTCATCCAATCCGTGGTATTAAAGCAGGGGAAAAGTCAGCCTATCCCTTCGCGTCATAGGAGCGATGACTGAAAGAAAGCACCAATTTCACTAAACATATCAATCCCTCGCTCGCGAAGAGCAATATAAAGACTCATCATAAAGCCGGCGGGGCGAAGCCAAGCATCAACAAAACAGTCTAAGTCTTCTAGAGAAAGATTCTTCATACGCCGTACACCATCAACATTATTGTAATACCGTTGGACTTCCCCGGCACCGTAAACACTCAAGTATTTCCACACCGTTCCAGCTCAAACTGTTCCGTCAGCAACCGCAATTTATCCCACAAGCAGTCTATGCAGCGTAGCCAAGTATCATACTGAGAAAGGATCATCGTTTTTAGCGCCATTTGATTCTGAGAAGGGGTCTCCAGAATCACTTGAATTATCTACTACCTTATGACACTGAGTCAGTACAGATACGGACTTACTCGCCCCCTTTAGACTTAGGCTAGCAATCTGTATATTGTTGTATTCAACGACTAGTCGTTTATCCTGCATAAATTCCGAAAGAAATGCATTTGAGATTTTAGATTCTCTAATATTCAGCAGCAGCATTGGGAATCCATTTATATTGATACCATGCATACTTCCAGACCATGGTGTTTCATCTCCAAATATAATTCTTATCTTGTACTCTTTTCCTTTTTCAATGGATTTCCACTTTTCGTTTCCTATCGCGAAATACAGGTACGAGAAGTCTTTATTGACACCAAGCCTAAATGCATCACCAGAACCATATGATTTCGTAGTGTAACATCCGCTTCTTACCAACTCATCGATTCCTACTTCCCAATCGCCAACTCGTTTCGTTATGGGATTATCTTCCGAATATGCAAGGGGAACAACTATCAATATACCAATAAACAATGATAACTTCATTAACATAATCACACTCTTTTAAATAAACCAATAATATAAATGACAAACAAATCCACCAGCTGTCAGTGATTAACCAAATTCTTCAACATGCTTCGACACCTTACCGAGCACCCTACCTGCACACTTCCCAGGTTTACTCCTGAAACCGTTGCAGTCTCAACATCAGCTCTGCTGTTGGTTTTATCGTAAGTTTCCTTTGTTAAGTAAGTGTTGCATCCCTGATGCCAATAGACCTAACATAATAACTTAGTATTTAATCATGATTTTCCTGTTGATATGGGTGGATCACCCATTTGTTTGATTAATCATGTACTGCCTCATGGCGCACTGGGTTATCTGCAGCTAGCGGCATTAAACTAGAGTGAATTTCATGCCATGCATTTGGATCCAGTAAAGTATTTTTGTTACATGTTTACCATATATTCGTCGAGTTTTTATGATGAGCCTTGGATAACCACACGGTGCTTGTCACGCGTACCTTGACGCATGTCACTCGCAAAGAACATAACTTCTGATGCCTTATTCACGAGATCAAACATCGTTTTGTGAGATCTACGAATTTTCTCGTTAAATAAACAATACACGCCATCATTCCAATTTAATGAGCAAGTAGAACAAACAGGCCTTCTATGAAGGTTTATGCTTATACCTGTTAAATATTTGTTGGATGTCGTGATAATGTCCATATGGCGCTGTTTCTCGTCGCTCACTTCAGTTAAATGTGGAACCAATTTGCTGATTAATAATTCATCAACTTTTTTGTTTGCTTTGCACGTGCACGTCTTTGAGTTACTTGACCAATCATCATCACAATTATTGAAGCAGGACCTTGATCTTAACGCCTCATATTCTCGTGCTGTTTCTGCCACTTGAGTCCATTCACTTATAGTAAGTAATTCGAGTGCACCTCTGGGAAGCTCTTTATCACTTATTAAGACAATGAAGCAGTGCTTAAGGTCGTTGTTATTGATAAGCAACACTCGCACCGTCATTACTGGGGCTGCCCAGTGATATTTGTTACGATCAAGCACGGTATTGCTTTGTGCGCTATAAAGCACATCAATTGAATCCAACACTACATTTTTCCAAAAATCATCATGTTCATGTTTGATCTCAACCTGGCTATCGAATATCAAGTAGGCATAATTACGGCTTATTATGTGGCGAATCATATCCATGGCATTCCCAAGAATGTTTGATTTACGACTTCTAATTATATTTATCTGACGACTTCGTTCAACCATTTAAAGTAGCTTATAAATAAACATATTTATCTTGAGAATTATAGAATTGTCACCTAAATCATTAGATAAACTCTGAGCATTACACAAACCGACAGACCCTCCTATGGTTTAATTTAAAGCATGGGAGAAGCAGTGATGGGAAACGGAAAGTTTGCCGAGGAATCCAAGAAAATACCAGTGAGACAGGTTATTGAAAGGGGCTATACAGTCTCTGATGTTTCCAAGCGCTTAAGGGCTTAAGTTCAGAGCCTATACAAGTGGGTCAAGGCCTATACCCCCAACGTCACGGGTCGTTACTGTAGTGGCATAGTTAATTTGGCCACCTGATTATAGGTGATATTCTTACCCTCAAGACAAACAGGTGACAAAATGGCTAAGACAAGACGGACATTCAGTCCTGAATTCAAACTCGAATCGGCTCAGCTGGTAGTCGATCATGACTACACAGTTCGAGCCGCATGCGACGCAGTAGGTATTGGCAAATCTACAATGGAGTATTGGGTGCGCCAACTTCGTCAAGAGCGCCAGGGCGAGACGCCCAAAGCCACAGCACTCACGCCAGAGCAGCGCCGAATTCAGGAGCTGGAGAAGCAGTTAAGGCGTGTCGAAGAAGACAAAGAAATCCTAAAAAAGGCTACGGCTCTCTTGATGCCGGACTCGCTGAACAATTTGCGATAATTTCGAGACTCCAAGAGAGCCACCCAGTGAATCGTTTGTGTGAGGTCTTTGAGGTTCACCGCGGCAGTTTCCGGGCATGGCATGCTCGGCCAAAGACACTCCTACCCGAGGAGGTATGACTACGAGCACTGATCAAAGTTGCACATCAGCGGAGCAATGGTTCTGCAGGTGCCAGAACAATAGCGACAATGGTGAAGACTGTCGGGGAGTCGCTATTTTTGCGGAAGCTTGTTTTGGGCATCCAAGCCCAAGCAAGCGGCAAATACTTAACGCGACCGTTTATGCCTACGGCGCCCC